>JAPLDP010000026.1 GCA_026391695.1 Bacteroidota bacterium | reverse complement strand
AATCGGCTGTCCGACTAATTTTATTTCTGTATCTTTACCCATGTTGCAGTTTTTGGTTCGCAAAACAAAACTACAACATTGAGGGGAAACCCGTTGGGAGTACCCTCTTTTGTATTAATTTAGTCGGTCAGTAGTGATTTTTTTATAGTGAACTTAAAAAACATCAGATAAGTGATGGAAAGCCCAAACGCAACAGAGTCTTTACTATGAGCGACAGGGAAGTAATGACCATTGCCTATTCATTTCTTCCTGAAAAACCTTCTATTCATTATGAAATCGTTGATTCACCACAGTTATTATTATTCTGAGTTTATGTCGGACTCACGTCAATTTATGCAAAAAACGATTTTTCAATCCCAAAAGTAATACACCCAACACTAATAAACAGTCCCGTTGAGCGAACGGCATATTTTACTGAATGAAAGGTGGTTAAGGGACGGGGAGCGGTGGCAGTTGACAGTAAGCAGTTTGCAATGTGAACGATTTAAATCGGCCATCGGAAATCGGCAATCGTGCAATTTTTCCCGGCCATCGGCCATCGGAAATCGTGCAATCATCAAATTTTTCGGCAGTTTCTCATAAATTGAGATTACCATTTGAACACCAACGTACCTCTGGCTATCAGTTCATCGAAATTACTATTATCTTTCAGTGGGTTTTGCAACAGATGTTACTTCGGAAATGTTTTTTTTCACTATCTTTGTACTATTAAACACCAATATATGAAAGTAATACTAGATATTCAGGATCAAAAAGCTTCCTTTTTTCTGGAACTTTTGAAAAATTTCAAATATGTCAAAGCTAAACCGCTTACGCCTTCCTATGCAATTGTGCTTGAAGAGCTTAAGGAAGCAGTTGAAAATATGAAATTAGTTGCCGATGGGAAATTAAAACCCCGCCCTGCTGAAGACCTTCTCAATGAACTATAGCATTTATACAATACCCCCATTCGACAAACAGTTAAAGCGATTGGCTAAAAAGTATCCTTCACTCAAAAATGATTTTTCTGAATTTTTGAAGTCATTGAAAGAAAACCCTGAGCAAGGAACTGCCTTAGGTAACAATTGTTTTAAAATCCGACTTGCTATTGCCAGTAAAGGCAAAGGAAAAGCTGGTGGGGCTAGAGTTATAACTCATTATAAGGTAATTCAGTCTGCTGTTTATTTACTTTCAATTTACGATAAATCAGAAAAAGAGGACATTCCCAATAAATACATCATCGATTTACTTAAGTATATTTCGTAATTCCTAAACACAAGTACCTGACAGTCAGCAATGGTTCATTGATCTTTGGGAGGCTGGGCTGCTTGATTACTTTGCAATAATAAGTTACTTACTTCACAGCCACCTTCACATTTAATGATTCATTTCCATTTTGCACTTTCAGCACATACAATCCGGCCGCTATATTGTCGATATCAAAAATCAAAATATGATCTCCCTTCACACCTTGCCTGGTTTGCTGCCGGATAATTTTTCCTGTTAAATCGAAAAGAGAAATAGTTAAATCTGTATTTTTTTCAAGGGTGAATGCGATATGCAGTGAACCGTTGGAAACAGGATTTGGATAAACAGATACATTGTTTTTTACAGTCGGTATATTTTCTATACCTGCAGTGCAATCGAATGTTGCATTCAATATTTCATCTATTCCATGCCTGATGCCGGCAATGGTTGGCGAAACAATGGAGTCAATTTTCACTCCGTTACGCTGTTGCTGATACCCATCGGCATAAAACCATCCAAGAGAGGTGAAGCTCGTAGATATGCCACCTGGTAAAGTCAAATAACTCACGTTTCCGTCAGCACCGGCTGTTTGCGTTCCGATTACTTTGGAATCAGGATGATTACTTAAATACTGGCACGTATATTCCGCCTGGCTTTGTG
The DNA here is from genome assembly GCA_026391695.1 of Bacteroidota bacterium. NCBI lineage: Bacteria > Pseudomonadati > Bacteroidota > Bacteroidota bacterium. The sequence goes on along the minus strand of JAPLDP010000026.1, from coordinate 22,943 downwards.
TTTCTTCGTTCACCAGAATGTAAACTTTGCCGGAATATGCGTCCGGATTTGACCACCAGCCCAGGTTATCATAATCATTGTTCTGGTAATACCATCCGGGCATATAATAATAATAATAGGGTGCCGGTAACCAGGCCAATGCCGGATCATACCAGACAGCACTTATGATTGGTGCGGGGAATAGGAGCGGACCTAAATCCCATAGCATTCCGTTGGGGTAATTACAAATGTCAAAAATAATTGCGGAGGCATCTTTGAGTGTATTATACATATCGGGCACTTCTTCCGGTTGAAGCATTCCCATGTTCACATAACCATAACCACAAGTTGTAATGAAATAAGAAGAAGTCAAGCCATTATCATCTTTCCAGGCATGCCAGGCAGCTAAATTTACTGATCTTACGACGAAAGTTGAATATGTACTATTATTACTATCCAAAAATGTCAGGTTGAGGCTGGTGTAAGATCCCCCTCTCAGCATGTCATAATAAATATCCCTGTACAATGCGGCGGGAGTTGACGCGGGCACATAAAGAGACAATGAATCCTCAATTTCCCGGATGGGTATTCCCTTCACAGTAGTTAAAATATCTCCGGGCGATACGCCTGTTATATACTCCACCCTGGTTACGACACATTGGGTATCAACTCTTGTGAAATAAATTGTTGGCAAATAATATCCTCCCCAAAAATTATTTGATATCGTAGTACTGTTAGTAAATCCATGCGAGTCGTTAATCCTGGTCACCAGTTTCAGGAAAGTTACATGAAAATCAATGACCGTTGTAGCCTGTCTTATCAGAGGGATAAACTGGTACAATGTGCTGTCCCACGGCTGGTCCATGATGTTTCTGTATGGGGAAAAATAGTTGATCACGTTCCAGTAATAGAACATAGTGGTCAATCGATTCGCTTCATTGGTATAGTCTATTGGCATGGATAAGGGATCATCCCTGAAATCGATATAGCTGTAATAACCCGGAGTTGAATAATCATTGAACTTCACTAAACAGGTTGAAGTATCCGGATAGATGTACATTGAAAACGTCTCCAGAAAATCCCTGACAGTTTGAGAAAACGCGGGATCCTTAATCCAGGAATCATCAAAATTAAAGTTGGTATCAGGTTCCGGACCCGGAGTTGCACAGTATGAATTGTTGCCCACCTTGTAAAACATATTTCTCAACGCATTATTGAAATCAGCATTGCTGTTCGCAACCAACACCTCATTAATGGTTGTATTCAGAAGAGTATCCCATTTAAGATCGCATTTATGCTGATTGAAATATTTAAAGTATCCCCATGTTTTGCACAAGCGGTAAAGGCGACCGTTTGTATCATCAGGAATTTGGGCATTTGCTTGTTGCAGGCCAATGGTTGCAAGCAGAACCACCATGAATAAAAATAACTTTCTCATAAGAAGTTTAATTTTTTTGAATAATTATCTTGTGCATAAATACTGCCGACTCATTCCCGATCTGCAGGAAATAAATACCATTAGGTGCACCTGTCAATTCTATCCTTTTATTATCATGCCCTCTTAAAGTCACATTTCTTTCTTCAAAGATGGCTTCACCCAATGTATTAAACACTCGTAATGTCAAAATTTCCTCTTTTTTGTTATGAAGGCTAAGCCTGAAAATTCCATTGTTTGGATTAGGGGAAATGCGGACTGAAATACTATTTTCTGCATCGCTCAATCCGATCGTATTATCCACTGTAATGGCTAATGCTTCTGACCAGACGCTTTGTCCGCATTCATTCACACCCCTTACCGAAAGATTGACTATACCCAGGAAATTGGAATTCCAGGTGACTAAAGCGGTTGTTGTGTCAAGGATACTGATTGTTCCGGCATCCGATGGAAACAGCGACCATTCATAAGAAGCAGAGCTTAAACTTCCCTCAGTAGTATATTCGGTCTCTGTGTTATAAAACAGGTCGACGTAATCAGGCCCCAGAGGTACAGGTGGGATTTCAGGGATATAGATTACATAGACCATAACAGCGCCTTCCATCATACCTGAACACAGGGTCGAATTTTCTGTTGCCATTATGGTATAGGTTCCGGGGGAAGTAATATTCGGGAAGCTGATCATACTCCCGTTCCCCTGCATTGTGATGCCTGTTGGCTGGTCGTCAAGATACAGCTCATAGGTATGATTGGTCTGGGAGCCACTGAGTTCAATGGTGCTGCCACTGGTGCCAAAGCAGTAAGGCCCACCACCGGTCACAGCATATGCAGTGGGTAATGGAGATATAGTAACGATAAGAGGTGTGGAGAACGCACTTTCACCGCATTCATTGAACGCTTGAACACTAATAGAGGCATCGCCTGTAAAATCGTTTGTCCAGTTAACTGTAATCATTGTTCCGAAACCGTTAAATACTCCGGCATCAGCAGGGATAATTTGCCATGTATAGCCATTGGCTTCAGGAGATCCGGAAGTTGCGTACTCAGAGTTCGATGGATTCTGGCAAAGTTCTTCCTGGCCAATAGGAGATTCGGGCACCGGAGGCGATAACGGAAGTACAGTAATGTAAGCCGTTTTGGTGATCTGGTCATCCGAGGAGCTATTGGATGCAAACAGGGTCACATCGTAGGAACCTAGCGAGTTGTAAACTATCTGCGGACCCTGTTGATTAGATGTTCCGGGTGTTCCCCCCTGAAAAGTCCACAGCCATTGCGTTGGATAACATGAGGTAAGGTTGGTAAACTGTACCGTATCTCCCGGGCAGGGAGTGGTTGTATTTGCTGTAAAATCAGTTGTCAATATGCATCCCCCTGTGGGATTCCGTTTATAATAGATTTCAAAGTTTGAATCACGAAGGTCATGCCAGATAACATGCAATATCTGATTGGAAACAGCGATGAAAGGTCTCTGTGAACAAAATGAAACATCATTTAGCAGAATGTCCGTATCCCAAGTGATACCGCCATCGACGGAGCATTTATAGAATATTTCCGGGAATCCTTTTTGGTAGTCCTCCCAAACAACACTCACAAGTGGACCAGATAATGATATATTTGGAGACCAGGAATCAGTATTGGCAATTCGTGTATCCTCGCTCCAGCTTAATCCTCCATCAACAGACTGTTTGTAGAATATCTCACCTATCCCTTCACGAAGTTCACACCATACAATATGAACGAAAGGTCCGGACATTGATATTGAAGGAAGTTGTGAAGGGACAGGATTATTGGTTAATCGCACATCTTGTTCCCAGCTTAACCCTTCATCTGCAGAATGCTTTGAGTATATCTCCAGATTCCCGTCACGCCTGTCATTCCATACGCATAGAATATCCGTACCTGTTGAAGCAATGGAGGGATTATATGCATTATAAGAGTTATCCGATAGCCATTTTTCTTCTTCCCAACTAATACCTTCGTCAGTGGAGTTGTTATAATGTATCATCCAGATTCCAAGATCATAGTCATAATCAACCCATACAACATGCACATTTGAACCGGATGCTGAAACAGACGGGCCATAGGAGTTAAAAAGGTCATTAGTTAAACGCATCTCTTCTTCCCAGTTTGTGCCTCCATCTGTTGAGCGTCTGTAATAGATTTCAGAATTCCCAGTCTTCGAATCACACCACACAACATGCACTACTGAACCGGATACTGATATAGAAGCAGAAGTCGATTTTGCCGGGTCATTGGTAAGCCGTGTAGCTGTTTCCCAGCTTACCCCTTCATCTGTTGAGCGCATGTAGTAAATTTCCCAGTTCCCGTCACTCTTGTCGTACCATACAACATGCACAGTATCACCGCTGACAGCTATACTATGGGTCATACCCCAATACGTCAAGGAACTATCTGCATTATCGGTCAGTCTTACATCAGGCTCCCACTGAGCCTGGGAGAATTGAGCAATAAAAATAGCCACAGCAAAAAATAATAATTTTTTCATAGGAGGTGAGGGTTGGTTAAATAATCAAATATAATCTCTAAAGATACGTATTTTATTAAACAGAAAAAAGCCCAATGAGCGAACGGGGCAGTTTGCTGAATGAAAGGTGGCTGGGGGAGGGTGAATGGCAGTCGGCAGTTGGCAGTCGGCAGTCGGCAGTCAGCAGTCAGCAGTTGACAGTCAGCAGTTAGCAGTTGACAGTTGGCAGTCAGTAGCGGAGCGAAGCGACGTTCCGCAGGGCCCCGCATTCTGCGGGATAAACTACGCGAATGCGGGATTGGTAGTTGACAATTGACAATTGGCAGTTTGTTATTGGTGACCGTCGACTGCCGACTGTCAACTGCCGACTGCCGACTACCCCTCCTTATCCCCATAAGTAAATGGCACAACCAGCACCACGCGCGTTCCCGGGTTGGGGCTGCCGGGTGTAGTTTCAGAAATATCCATCGAAGTTTCAACCTTCATTTTTTTCCCGATGATCTCTATCCGTTTCCGGATCATTTCCATGCTCAAATGCAAATGGCTTTCGTTCTTTGAGGAGTATCTTTCTGATTGCTTTATACCAATGCCATTATCTTCAACGATGATTTTTAAGGCTTTTGCAGAATGCATGGAAAACGATATCCGTATTAATCCTTTTTCCTCGAGAGCAGATATTCCATGCCAGACAGAATTCTCTACAAAGGGTTGAATGAGCATTGAGGGGATATAAACCTCATCTTCTTCAATACCGTGATCAATTTCGATAAGGTATTCAAATTTATTTTCCATTCTGAACTTTTCCAGATCGAGATAAATCCTCAACCTGTTAACCTCCTCTTCCAGGTTGATCAGGGCGGAATTAATAGAACTGATGTTCAACCTTATCAGCCGGGCAAATTGGGAGAGATATAATCCTGCCTCGCCTGGCTTATTTTGTAAAAGATAGTTTTGAATCGACCCCAGCGTGTTAAATATAAAGTGCGGGTTCATCATCGATTGCAACGCCTTTTGCTCAAGCACGATCAATTGGTGATCAATTTCCTGTCGTTTTATCTGAATATTTTTTCTCCTGATAACCAGCAAGGAAACCAAACCTGCGGTCAGAAGCGATAAAACCAGGTAAAACAAGGGGTGCTGCCATATTGTGGCTTTAACAGTAATATGGTATTCAATCGGATCACTCCAGGGCGAGTTTGACTTTGCCGCCCTTAACCTGAATTTGTAATGACCTTTTTGAAGGTTTGTAAATACCACATTGTTCATTGTTCCGATATTCCATTCATCTTCATAGCCTTCGAGCATGTAAGAATATAACACCGGGTTTTGCGAATAATTAATACTTCCGAAGGAGAAATTAAATTTGTTTTTCCCCTTAATGGTTGATCCTTGAGAATAGATCCCGGCTTCTTTATCATTGATCAGTATCGACCTGAAATAAGGTACAGGAACCCGACTTCTGATATCATCCGTCAGATCTGTCGGGATAAGGGTCAAGCCATCTCCTGAGGCAATATATAATGTATCATTATAAGCCAGAATATCGCGGATATTAGAGAAGTTAATGTCAATAAGACTAAGTTGTACAGCTTTGTCATCCTGAATGTCCAGTGGATTGTCGCATTTATAAATGTTCCTGAAAGTCGATAAATACAACGCCTGATCATTATATGTGATGTGTTTAATGGGTGTATTGAATGAATAATCAAATGAAGATGTCAGATTAAATGCCCTTTTCTGATTGACCAGATAAAGGCTGTCGTACATGGTAAGGAATACATCAGCTGATGAATCCAGGATTTTGTGGTTAATCAATAATGACCTGGTAATGTGCCTAAATTCATCGTATGGTAATTTGCTTTTATCTTTCAGTATAAAATGACCATTTGATCCAACGATAACAAGGTTATTCCTCGCATCATAAAAGACTTGCCATGAATCCCCGACAGGTACATTATTAATTTCCCGAAAATTATTTTTCACTGAATATATCGTAACGGTTTGACTATACTCATCATGGATACACACTTCGTCTTTGAATTTATTAATGGTCATATTTCCTTCGGAAGGCAATTTGAATATCTTCCCGAATTTTAAACTTTTCGTGGACGGGTCTGTCGAAACACCTGTCAAAACAAAACGGTTTCTATCATAACTGCCAATTATCAGCGTGTTGTTTTCTAAGGCGTCTATTTGGTTAAATATATAATTCAAATAACTGAAATTATAGCTATAAAATTCATTGTTTCTGTATAAAAAGACTTTGTTGCTGTAAATACCCCATATTCCACCTTCAGGGTCTGTGCATAATGCATCGACTCCTTCATCTTGAAAATATGAATTATCGAAATGCTTATAATACAAAAGGTAGGGGGAGATTTTATAAGCTCCATTCTTTGAGTTTATCCAAATGTTTCCTTCATGATCTTTCCGGATCCAGGTGATTTCTTTGACATCAAAATGATAGATTATTTGTTTATTTTTCAGACAGTATAATCCTTTAACCGGGGAGCTGATCCACAACTTGCCATCGGTGTCTTCCAGGATCATACCCTCTTTATCGAGCGCCGTTTCCATGAAGTTTGTCGTATCCACCGGGACTCCGTTCAGGTATTTGATTAATACAGAAGTTTGGGCTTCCGGATAAGCGATGACATCATACATAACGGTGTCTCCGAGGGGATAGATATTATGGTACCTTTCAAAATAGGCCAAGGGTATTGGTTTTTCTGCCAGGTCTTTTGTTTTAAAAATACCCATGTATGTCCAAATCATAAATTCGCCGGAAGGAATCCTGGCCAAATATTGAATATTCATGCCATCGGTTGTAATTGAATCAGATTCAAGGGGAACACTAGGCAATTCGAATTGGGTTACGTTGTTATTCGTGTCCAAAACAATGATTTTACGACCATGATAATTATAGAAATAAAGGTTGCGTTCCTTGTCCTGTACAAAATTCCAGTTGCCTCTCAACTTTTTAAGAAATGGCGCATTAGTACTGTTATATATTTTATTTTGATAGAAGAAGTTCATGGTCGAACCGATACAAAAGAACCATACCCGCCCGAAAGAATCTACTTTGACATAGATGACATGATTCTGGTTTAATCCATCCCTCATGCTATAATTTGTAAAAGACGAGCCATCATACCTCACAAGCCCTCCTCGGGTGGCAAACCAGATGAATTTTTCGCCGTCCTGTTCTATGCAATTAATGCTGTTGGAAGGCAGGCCGTCAGAAGTAGTATAAAGCTGAACAAAAGGATTCTGGGCCGGTAGATTTAGGCCGGCAAAAAATAAGATTACGATAAAAAATATGTCCCTTTTTCTCACATCAATCTATTCCTTTCGAAAAATGTTTAACCGCCTCACGAAATTCATTGAGCTTTCTCCTTGAAATGCTTAGCCTTGTGCCATCCGTAAGTTCGGCAAAGTTCCCCTCATAACTGGAGTATGCCTTCAGGAAATTCAGATTGATGATCGTTGATTTATGAATTCTGAAGAAATTGGGATGCTCAAGTATTTTCTCAAACTCTCCCAACGAGCGGGTGGCAACGATCTTATCCAGACCCGAAATGTGCAGGATCGTATAATTGCTGTCGGCTTGTAAATACATCAGGTCGGAAACGTTGACCATTCTGAATCCAAACTGCTCGGCAATGGTGATTTTATTGATGATTTTATTTTCCGAATGGATCTGCTCATGCAGGTTATTCAGCGATTGGCTGTATATTGATTGGGCTTCAGCTTTGCTGCGCCTCAGCTCATGGTAATGAATAGCTTTGGACACCGCTTCACGGAGTTCGTCATGATTGACTGGTTTTAACAAATAGTCGATGGCATTGGCTTTTAATGCACGCAGGGCATATTCCTGGTAAGCCGTGACGAAGATGATCCCGTATTTCTCTTTTTCGATGGAACGGAGAAAAGCAAAGCCATCTTCTTTGGGCATCGAAATGTCGAGAAAGATAAAATCGACCTCGTGGATTTTTAATAATTCGCGTCCTTCGTTAGCCGAAGCAGCCGCTCCGCATACATGAATTTCGGGGCAATATTGTTTGAGCAACAACTCCAGCGCTTCACGAATATTCCGTTCATCATCAATGATGATGGCATGATATGGTTTCATGTAACGAAATTACGATAATAAAGTCAGTAAAAATTACCGAATGAGTGAGATGCACCCTTTATCTATTGAATGGTGGTTTTTCAGGAAAGAACGGCATGAAATTGAGCGATTGCCGATGGCCGATTGAGCGATTTATTTTGGGACTCGGCCATCAACAAACTGATTTTTTTGTACTTTAGCATAATATTAATATTCATAAATAAACATATTTAAAACCGGATTAGCCATGAAATCATTATTAACATCGATGTTTTTAGTTTGTGCACTTGCCTTAACAAGCAGTGTTTCAGCGCAGATCAATCTTGGAAAGAAAATTAAAGACCGCGCTGTCCAGCGCACCGACCAGGGCATCGATAAAGGTCTTGATGCCGCGGAAAAGGATATTAAGGGTGAGAATAAAGATGACAAAGCAAAGACGGACGATGCTGCTAAAAAAGAAGCGGAAAATCCCTCCGACGCAAACAAAGAAAGTGTAAAGACTGATACTTTAAAAAAGGAGCAGCCTGCCCTTCAAACCTATTCCAAATACGATTTCATCGCTGGTGAGAAAGTCATTTTCTATGATGATTTCAGCCAGGATGCGGTGGGTGATTTCCCGGTATTATGGAATACGGATGGCTCAGGCGAGGTGGTTACGACAAACCTTTACCCCGGCAATTGGTTTAGCATTACAAATGCGCGGTCGGCAGTGACCCTTTTAGAGCCATTGGATCTGCCTGAAAATTACACCATTGAGTTTGATGTGATACCACAAAAAGATCCCAATAATTTCAATGATTCCAAATTCTATTTTTATCTTATCAGTACGCCACAGCCCAAAAACATTGGATATGGCGGATCCAGACCCGGAGCTACCGGAATCTGTTTTGATTTCGCTTATTCAAACTATTATAGCACCTATTATGCCGATGGAAGCCCTACCCTTGATGGCAATACGCAAGAATTTAAACTGGTAGTTGATAAAAAATACAGGATCTCTATATGGGTACAGAAGGAACGGATCAGGCTTTATGTGGATGAGAATAAGCTGTGGGATCTGCCTAAGGCCATGTCAAAAAATTATAAGTACAACATGATCAGGTTCCAGGATGGACGTCCGATGTTCACCAACATCAGGGTGGCTGTCGGCCGGCCCGACATGCGCAGCAAATTGATCACAGAAGGTAAATTGGTGACCTACGGTATTTATTTCGATGTCAATAAAGATGTCGTGAAGCCCGAGTCATATGGCACATTGAAAGAAATTTCAAAGGTGCTGACCGAAAATCCCGATGTAAGGGTTAAAATTATCGGCCATACCGATTCCGATGGCGCCGATGCCGCTAACCTCGACCTCTCAAAGCGTCGCGCCGCATCAGTAAAGGATGAATTAAGCAAGAATTTCGGCATTGACGCTTCACGTATGGAAACCGACGGCATGGGCGAAACGCAGCCGGTAGCGCCCAACGACACACCATCCAACAAAGCACTCAACCGCAGGGTGGAGTTTGTTAAGTTGTAATGCTTTTATTCGACACCGGTCTACAATTAGCATACAAGAGCTAATTATAACTTCCTTTAAAAAGAAAGCAGCGTAAATAAAAATCAGCGATTGAACGATGGCCGATTGAACGATTTATTTCGGCCATCGGCCATCGGCCATCGGCAATCGTGCAATCATTTCGGTTTATCAGTGAAGTGACCCGGAATCGGCCAGCCTTTTCATCAGATGCTCTTTATAAGAAGCTCCCACAGGTAATTTTTCTTTTCCAATGTTCACTTCATTACCTTCAACGTACTTTACATGCTTCAGATTGATAAGAAAGGACTTATGGATGCGGATGAACGGATCTTCCGGAAGCGTATGCTCCATATTCTTCATGGTGTCATGAATGATAATGACCTGTTCTTGTGTCACAAGCTTCAGATAATCCCCGGCAGATTGTATATAATAAAGGGCATCGTATTCAATTTTGTAGATTTTCTTATCTGACTTAACAACAATGTAACTGTTCTTGGCATCTTTCAGATCTGACTTTGCCGACAGCCGGTCAAAGGCTTTGTTCACCGCTTTTAAAAACCGTTCATAACCAAAAGGCTTTACAAGGTAATCCACTACATCAAGTTCAAAACCTTCAATCGCATATTCCGGGTAAGCTGTTGTAAAAATGATCAGAGGAGACTTTTCCATGGCTTTGACCATGCCGATCCCCGAAAGCCTGGGCATGTTGATATCGAGGAAGACCAGGTCAATTCTGCCATCCCTGATCAATTCCATGGCTTCGAAGGCATCGGAACAGCTTCCTGAAAGCAACAATTGGGGTGTGCCGGAAACATATTTTTCCAGTACTTCCCGCGAAAGCGGCTCATCGTCAACGATTATACAGGATAGTTGCCTGCTCATGGATTTATCGTTTGGTTAATTTCAGTGAAACGGAAAACTCGTCCTCACTCTCTTTAATATCCAGCGAGTGATTACCGGAATACTCAAGCTCCAGCCTGCGCCGGACATTTTCAAGGCCGATGCCACTTTTCTTCTCTTTCCCGATCTCATCACCCTTACCCTTATTGTTTGATAGCTGGAAATGAATGATATCCTGATCAATATCAATACGAAGATGAACATATCCCCCTGCTGTGTCCCCCTTGATCCCATGCTTGAAACTGTTTTCAAGAAAAGGCAGAAAAATGAGCGGTGCCACTTTGATCGCGCTGGGATCACCCTTTACCTCAAAGGTAATATTGGCTTTCTGGTCGCTGCGGATCTGCTGCAGCTCAATGTATTTCTCCAGGAATGCCACCTCTTTTGTCAATTCGATAAGATCCTCACCGGTTTCATAGATTATGTAGCGGAACATGTCGGAAAGTGCCAGAATAACCTGTGGTGTTTCATCCGCCTTTTTTAGTGAGAGCGAATAGATATTATTCAGGCTGTTGAAAAGAAAGTGGGGATTGACCTGTGATCGTAGAGCTTTTAACTCGGTATGCGTCTTTTCCTGTTCGATCTGGGCCAGTCTGGTCTGCGATTCAAGCAGTTCAAACCACTCTTTCGACAGCTTCAGCAGGCTTGAAAGAACCAGGTAGACAATATGGAACTGGAGTATATCTGTAAAATCATAGTAGGAAATAAAATAATATCCCGGAAATAATTTGTCGATCAGGTAATCGAAGATGAAAATATTGAGTTGGGATACTACTAGCAGATTGATAGCAAAAAATACCGCAAATAAGATGATCTTTTTTCTTTTCAGAAAGACCGGTATCAGCAGCCGCAGGTTGATGTAAACGCCTATGATCAGGCTGATATGGAAAAAGGCAGTATAAAGATAATCGATGGGTTCAGCCTGACTCGATAGCCGAAAATAGTTTAGCAGGACAAGGAATGAGAAACCCCAGAAGGCCAGGTGCTGAACCCATCGGCTGGTGACGATCCGACGGAATATTTTTTTATGGGTATCCATGAATATGTATTATCGTTTACGGATCAGCACCTCAGGATCGATATATGCTTCCGGATCATCGGCATACTTGGCGACAAATTTCTGCAATTCTTCGGTTGATGCGGTCAGGACGATCTGATCCTCGAGCTTTTCGTGGGATATCCGGATCCTGTTCTCTTCAAAGAGCTTCTTCAGCCAATCCGGATCAAACCTCCAGATAGTAAGTGTATCATTTGAAATCCTGAATTTGGCGAACGTATGAGCCGGGATCAGGTGGATAGCCAGCAACGTGTTCATTTTATCCAGATATTCATTATCACCGGGATAAAAGTCCATGAAGGTCGCGCCGCCGAGCCTGACAAGGTTTACTTCGAGGTTTGCCGGAGTGGAATCTCTTTGAAACAAATCATTTTTTTTGGGCAATTCGAAATAAGTGAAGGTATAGGATGGCTGATCGTCCGGATCCGCAATGATGTAATACATCGAAGTGCCTTCGGCAGAGAGCCAGACACCCATGATCTCATCCATACTAATGCGGTCTTTGTCGGTATACAGCGGGTGGAGCGAGGGGATACACCCTGCCAGGAGCATGAACATGAAGGCCAGCGTGGCCAGTACTTTTTTTGTTTTCATAACAATTGGTTTTAAAATTACAATTAAAATTCCTGACAAAGGAAACCAACGCCCCAGGGATATGCAATTTTTTTCGATGAACGTAAAAAATATCGGGATGAAGCGAAAAAATTGAGCGATTGAACGATGGCCGACGTCCGACGTCAGATTTAAATCGCTCAATCGATCAATCGGCCATCGGCAATCGTGCAATTTCCCCCAATATTATTTATGTTCATCCGGTGATTTCCGCTCTTCACCGATTTTTACTTTCTTGAAAGCAAGAGAACAGTAATTTTGACACCATAAATTTTCAAAGAGACCATTCATAAACTATATTTCCCACTTTGACGCCCGTATCGAAAGCACTTTTAAGCAGGCATTCAGGATCTCATGGCGTAATCCTTCGATGGCGGCATTTCTCATGAAGACCATCAGAAGGCAGCGGAAGGCTGCTGAACTGAGGGAACAGTGGCGGGCGGAAGGGCTGCAGGTGCCACCGATGATGATCGTCAGCATCACACAGCAGTGCAACCTCCGCTGTAAGGGATGTTATGCCAATGTATTTAAGATAAACGGATCCCAGGAGCTGACGGGAACCCGGTTTGAGGATCTGCTCAGGGAGTCATCCGAGCTGGGTATCTCGACTATCTTCCTGGCCGGCGGTGAACCGCTGCTCCGGAAGGATATCCTGGAAGTGACCGGCCGTTACCGCCACATCATTTTTCCTTTCTTTACCAATGGCACCCTCATCAACGACCAGTGGCTCAATGTTTTCCATGGACAAAAGAACCTGATTCCCATTATCAGCCTCGAAGGACAAAGGGAGCAGACTGACGAGCGTCGTGGCAGAGGAGTGTACGATATGTTTCTTTAAGCAGCGGACAAAATGAAAAAGCAACGATTTTTTTGGGGTGTATCCTTCACTCTGACCAGCAGGAATTATGAGGCTGTCCTCGAAAAGTCATTCCTAAGCCAGCTGATCAAGGATGGCTGCAGCATGTTTTTCTTTATTGAATACGTTCCCGTTGCAGACGGAACGGAGTATCTGACGATAAGCCTGGAGCAGCGGAAAGCACTGCTCGATATACTGAACAGATACCGGGAAGAGCTCCCCGGATTATTTATAGCTTTTCCGGGCGATGAAGAGCAGTATGGCGGCTGCCTGGCGGCAGGACGTGGATTTATCCATATCAATCCGCTCGGTAAGATAGAGCCTTGTCCTTTTGCTCCTTATTCCGATACCAACCTGAACAATGCATCCCTGAAAGAGGCCTTATCTTCTGAATTGCTCTCGAAAATCCGTGAGAACCATCATAAGCTGACAGAAACATCCGGCGGCTGCGCTTTGTGGCAGGAAAAAGAATGGCTGCAATTGCTTTTGAAAGAGAAAGAAGCGGAGCAGATAAAAATCAGGGATTGAGTGATTACGCGATTACGCGATTTCCGATTGAACGATTTAAATTTGCCATCGCGCGATTGGCCATCGGCAATCGGCAATCGTGCAATTTTTTTCGGCCATCGGATATCGGCCATCGTTCAATCGTGCAATCATTTCCCGATACAAAAAGTAAAGTAAGTTTGTAAGTGTTTGATAATAAGTTTATAAAATTCTATTTAGAAAGAATGGGGGACAAACTGGGGACAATTAACACCAAAATTTTCAATCTAAGATTGTTTTTACCACAATTGAATGTATAATTTTACCTATCCCTCATCACTATATGTCTTCTTCCTAATTTGGACAAATAAGGGAAAAACAAGCTGGTCAGTTTGCACCGTTTTCAGATAGTCAATTTGGAAGGCATATCCAGTGTGAACGCCCCCCATGCACCTAAAATGAACCGCAAATGGTTTCTGTGAATTTTTATTGTTTAATCAGTTTGCCCACCTGCACCGTCCTTTCATCTGTTACCTTCACGATATATACTCCATGCTCTATTGTGCTTACATCAATTACCGTTGTTGGTTCTGTTATTTGGTGTGTTATGAGTTGCTGATTATTTATGTTATAGATGGTTAGGAATGTGTTTTTGAATGGGGTAGTGGGTGTTTCTATAGTGATTTGGGAGGATGATGGATTGGGGTATATGTATAACTGATTTTCAAATGTGTTGTTTTCTTTATATCCAACTCCGCAGGCCGATTCCACTTCTGCCTGACTATTGCATCCCACTGCATTATCGTGGATTTCTATTGTTCCGTTTGGACTTGCCAGGTAATCACAAACGCTTTGCACTTCACAAGTAGATAAAGAATAGTTATCGAAAACATATAAGTCTGTAATAGAACCAGCATCAATACTATCCAACCCAGTTAAACTGGTCAGCGCGTCATTGTAATAAATCCCGAGGAAAAATCCGATGGAAGTCAAATTATTCAGTCCCGTCAGGCTGGTCAGCGCGTCGTTGTCGATAATATCAAGGCTAACTCCTAAAGAAGTCAATTTATCCAGTCCAGTCAAGTTGGTCAGGGCGTCGTTTTCTCTAATCCCAAGGTAACCCCCGATGGAAATCAAATTGTCCAGTCCTGCCAGGCTGGGTAGGGCGTCGTTGCTATGAATCCAAAGGGCTCCCCCGATGGAAGTCAAATTGTTCAGTCCCGTCAGGCTGGTCAGGGCGTCGTTGCTATCAATCCAGATGTAATTGTAATTTCCGATTGAAGTCAAATTATCCAGTCCCGACAGGTTGGTCAGGGCGTCGTTGTCGGTAATCGCAAGTCCACCCCCGGTGGAAGTCAGACCTTCCAGTCCCGTTAAACTGGTCAGGGTAGTATTGTCATAAATTTCAAGATAACCCCCAATAGAAGTCAGATTCTCCAATCCCATCAGGCTGGTCAGTGTCCAGTTGCTGTTGATATAAAGGTCACCTCCTGTAGAAGTCAAATTATCCAGTCCTGTCAGGCTGGTCAGGGAGTTGTTACCATTAATCCTGAGGTAACCCCCGATGGAAATCAGATTATCTAGTCCCGTTAAGCTGGTCAGGGCATAGTTAATACCAATATGAAGGTCTCCACTTATGGAGGTCATATTGTCCAGTCCCGTCAGGCTGGGTAGGGCGTCGTTTAAATAAATCGTAAGGTTTCCCCCGATAGAACTCAAAACACTTAATCCAATGAGATTAGTGATATTAACACCATCAGAAATTGTCACATCCCCTTCTATTTCCGTGCAGTTTGGATAATTAATTTGGAAATTATCAATCTCGGCTTGGGTGGAAAAAGTGATGCCTTCAGGTAGGCAAGGCTGTGATGATGCAATATTTAACGCAAACAGTGCAATAAATAGGATATAGAACTTTTTCATATCAACAAGTTTTGGAAACACTTACCAACATTATTGTTTAATCAGTTTGCCCACCTGCACTGTTCTTTCATCTGTTATCTTCACGATATATACTCCACTCACTAATGTACTTACATCAGTCACCGTTATTTCCTCTGTTATCTGGCGTGATATGAGTTGCTGACCATTTATGTTATAGATAGTTAAGATTGTGTTTTTGAATGGAGTGGTGGGTGTTTCTATGGTGATTTGGGTGAATGATGGATTGGGGTATATGTATAACTGATTTTCAGATGAATTGCTCTGTTTATATCCAACTCCGCAGGCCGATTCCACTTCTGCCTGACTATTGCATCCCACAGCATTATCGTGGATTTCTATTGTTCCGTTTGGACTTGCCAAATAATCACAAACGCTTTGCACTTCACAAGTAGATAAAGAATAGTTATCGAAAATATATAAGTCTGTAATAGAACCAGCATCAATACTATCCAACCCAGTTAAACTGGTCAGCGCGTCATTGTAATAAATCCCGAGGAAAAATCCGATGGAAGTCAAATTATTCAGTCCCGTCAGGCTGGTCAAGGCGTTGTTGCCTTCCATGCTAAGGTCACCCCCTATGGAAGTTAAATTGTCCAGTCCCGTCAGGCTGGTCAGGGCATCGTTGTAACCAATCCAAAGGTCACCCCCAATAGAAGTCAAACCTTCCAGTCCCGTCAGTCTGGTCAGGGTGGGATTCAAATGAATATCAAGGTAACCTCCGATAGAAGTCAGATTCTCCAATCCCGTCAGGCTGGTCAGGGCGGCATTTATTTCAAATGTAAGAAAAGTCCCGATTGAAGTCAGATTATCCAGTCCTGTCAAGCTGGTCAGGGCGTCGTTGTCGGTAATCGCAAGTCCACCCCCGGTGGAAGTCAAACCTTCCAGTCCTGTCAGGCTGGTCAGGGCGTCGTTGTATTGAATCACAAACAGATTCCCCCCGGTGGAAGTCAAACCTTCCAGTCCCGTCAGGCTGGTCAGGGCGGTGTTGTTGTAAATATTAAGGTTTCCCCCGATTGAAGTCAGATTCTCCAGTCCCGTCAGGCTGGTCAGAGCGGCGTTTGAATAAACATATAGACCCCCGATGGAAGTCAGACCTTCCAGTCCCGTTAAACTGGTCAGGGTAGTATTGTCATAAATTTCAAGATAACCCCCAATTGAAGTCAGATTCTCCAGTCCCGTCAGGCTGGTCAGGGCACCGTTGTAACCAATACTAAGTCCTCCACTAAGGGAAGTCACATTGTCCAGTCCCGTCAGGCTGGTCAGAGCTTCGTTGTAAATGATATGAAGGTAATCTCCAATGGAAGTCAAATTGTTCAATCCCGTCAGGCTGGTTAGGGCTTCGTTGTTACCAATATAAAGGCAATCCCCAATGGAAGTCAAATTACTCAGCCCCATCAGGCTGGTCAGGGCATGATTGTTACCAATCGAAAAGTTTCCTCCAATAGAAGTCAAAGCACTTAATCCACTGAGATTAGTAATATTGTGAGAGCCAGCATCAGAAATTGTCACATTGCCTTCTATTTCCGTGCAGTTTGGATAATTAGTTTGGAAATTGTCAATCTGCGCTTGGGTGGAAAAAGTGATGCCTTCAGGCAGGCAAGGCTGTGATGATGCAACATTTAATGCAAACAGTGCGATAAATAGGATGTAAAACCTTTTCATAGGTTTAGTTTTAAATAGTCGTCAAAGACATTAATCACTTAAGAGCGCTTAAATATAGATAAAAAATATATGAAATTCAAAAATATAACCGTCTTTTTAAGATTACGCGATGGCCGATCCCGGCTTCGCTCGCTTCGCTTGCTCATCGGGATAAGTTCGACTACTGGTTTCCACTGCGCCTGCGGCTTGTGGAAACCAAGTCTCACTTATTTTCCCACACAAAACCGGCTAAAGATATTTCCCAGTATTTCCTCATTGGTGATCTCGCCTGTGATCTCGCCAAGGTGATATAGCGCCTGTTTGATGTCGATGGCGATAAGGTCGGTCGGTACGTTTTCATGAAAACCTTTTTCAACGGCGGCCACCGCTTCCTGTGACCGCACCAGCGCCTCATAATGCCGCGTGTTGCTTACAAGCGATGTGTCGGATAAGGATTGTGCATTGACACTCCGTACCAGGCTCTCTAATATGAGATTAATATTCTCTTTGCGTTTGGCCGAGACAAAAATGGTCTCCAGGTCGAGTAATTCAAGGAATGCCCGCGGGATTTCGACCAGCTTATCGATTTTGTTGCCGATAAGAATCCACCGTTTGCTGGTGTCTTTATGCATTTCGCGGAACTCGCCGATCACCTCTTTTGTGTCATCCATAGTGCATTCGCTCACGTCGCACACGTATAGGATGATTTCGGCCTGGCTTATCTTTTCATAGGTACGCTCGATGCCGATGGTTTCGAGCTCGTCTCTGGCATGGCGGAGGCCGGCCGTATCAATGAATCGGAAGGAGATGCCGTCAATGACAATGGTATCTTCAATGTAATCGCGTGTAGTGCCCGGTATTTCGGAGACGATGGCACGTTCTTCATTCAGTATGGCATTGAGGAGGGTCGACTTGCCAACGTTGGGCTTGCCGATGATGGCCACAGGAATGCCCTGCTTGATGACATTACCCAGCGAGAAAGAGGTGATAAGCCTGTCGAGTTCTTTTTTCAGGGAGGTGAGAAGATGCATGAGTTGTGTCCTGTCGGCGAACTCCACATCTTCTTCGCTGAAGTCGAGCTCAAGTTCCAGCAGGGAGGTGAAGTCGACGAGCTGTTGCCGGAGTTCTTTTATTTTTTGTGAGAAGCCGCCGCGCATTTGGTTCAGCGCCAGGTCATGCGAGGTTCTGGCATCGGCGGCTATCAGGTCGGCCACCGCTTCGGCCTGTGATAAGTCGAAACGGCCATTGAGGAAGGCCCGCAGTGTGAATTCACCCGGCTGCGCCTGGCGGCAGCCCCTGTCAATCAACAGCTCTATGAGCTTACGCTGTATGTACATCGAACCATGACAGGATATCTCTACAACATTTTCACCTGTATAGGAATGTGGAGCCTTAAACACGCTCACCAGCACCTCATCGAGAAGTCCGTCGGAAGATGTGATGGTGCCGAGATGAATGCTATGCGACCTGGCATTTGACAGTGTAGATTTTGCCTTTACCGGCTTAAAAATATCCCCACATATTTCTAATGCTTTTGGTCCGGAAAGCCTGACGACAGCAATGGCACCACTTCCCGGAGGAGTGGAAATGGCACAGATAGTGTCATCAGGGTTGAGAAACGGATATATCATAGTTATTTTATCTGATCAAAAATAGACAAAAATGATGAAGGTTTTATTATTCTGCGAAAAGGATTAAATTTGGAGTCCTTATGATATCTGATTAACGATAGCTGATTTTTGATTTTTGATTTGTTTTGGTATATGAAAATATTAAAAATCATCCTATTATATCAAAAATCAAATATCGTTAATCAAGTATCAGATATCAGAAGGTCAACAGAATCAAATAACTCTAAATAATTCATCATGAGCATATTAGTGAATAAGGACTCGCGTGTTGTGATCCAGGGTTTCACAGGGAAAGAAGGCACGTTTCATGGTTTGCAGATGATTGAATATGGAACCAATGTCGTCGGTGGTGTGACACCTGGCAAGGGCGGGGAATTTCACCTTGGCAGGCCTGTTTTCAATACGGTAATTGATGCGGTGAAGCATGAGGGAGCCAATGTGTCGGTTATTTTCGTGCCGCCGCCTTTTGCAGCCGACACGATCATGGAAGCTGCCGATGCCGGCATTAAGCTTATTGTTTGCATCACTGAGGGTATCCCGACAAAAGATATGGTTTTTGTGAAGGATTTCATGTGTGGCAGCAGCAGCCGATTGGTAGGTCCAAATTGCCCCGGCGTCATCACACCCGGCGAAGCCAAGGTCGGCATCATGCCCGGATATATCCATATGAAAGGTAAAATCGGCATTGTGTCACGTTCGGGCACGCTCACCTACGAAGCTGTCGACCAGCTCACCAAGATCGGACTGGGACAGTCGACCAGTATCGGCATTGGAGGCGATCCCATCATCGGCACGACGATACTTGACGTGATGCGGTTGTTTAATGCTGATGCTGAAACGGAGGGCATTGTCATGATCGGTGAGATCGGGGGCAATATGGAGGCCGAAGCAGCCTATTGGTATAAGGAGCATGGCACAAAGCCTGTTGTTGGATTCATTGCCGGTGCCACGGCGCCAAAAGGCCGCCGCATGGGGCACGCCGGCGCTATAATCGGCGGAAAAAACGATACTGCACAAGCGAAAAAAGAGATACTGCGTGAGTGTGGGATTCATGTTGTTGATTCTCCGGCGGAGATAGGGAAGAGGATGGCGGAAGTGGTAAAGTAAAATAACCACAGAGGCACACGGAGGACACACGGAGGTACGCAGAGAGGAATGGAGAGATATCAGCGGAGTCGCCGGTAAGAGCCAGGCACAAATTCATAAGCGCCCACATCGGGCTCACCATCTGCAGTGCGGTCGATACCATCAATATCATATTGTATATTAAGCAAAGCATTATTGACCACGTCAAGGCTTCCATAATTGATCACGGGTGAAATGAGCGTATCGATCGACAGGTCATATTTGGCATAATCTGTAAAGTAAGGATCTTCGTTAAAAATACAATCCTGGTAATTATAACCGGAGATTTCTGCCGTTTTAACCAGGCAATGATCGAAAGAATAATTGAACAGGGCTTTTGGTGTTTTACTAAAGTAGACTTCGTTATCATTATAGCCGTATATGATGCAATTTCCGAAATAGGCATTGTAAATGTCCCTGGCAATTGTATCGGTCACATGTCCCTGGTCATCAATCAGGAGATAGTAGTTATTCAGCACCAGCGACGAAGACTCCCGGACGGTATAATTCCAGAAGTTTCCGATAGTACAATGCCGGAAGTCGTAAGTGCCGCCCAACGACAGCACCACGGCGCTTTCGCCGCAATTGGAGAAGACACAATTGCCGGCGACAACATGTGATCCCTGTGCCAGCAGTCCATAGCCAGTCATGTTCATGATTTGTGTGTTGCTCAGCCTCAGAGTCGGATTGAGTGAGCTGCCAAGGGTGTCGACGCGCAGGCCAACAAGCCCGTTTTTTATTATGGCATAATCTATTTCATTGTCTTTGCTGCCTGCCGACAGCCATATCATACCCCATTGGCCGGGCAGATCCAGGTAGTAATCTTCCAGCCTGTCGCCCTGGAAAGTGACCGGCTCGTCAACTGTGCCCTGCACTTTCAGGGTGGCATCATGCGCAACGGCAAAAACAGCGTTATAATGCATGAAAATCCGTGCACCGGGTTTAATAGTGAGGGTAAAGGATGAGTCGATAATAATAAAACCATAGATAACATAAGGCTTGTCGTTTTCCCAGATGTCATCGGTCTGATATACCGTGTTGGAAAAGAAATGGGCATTTTGTCCGTAGGCTACCAGATTGACATCTTGTATGTTGCCATTGGTTTCGAAGACGATGGAATCGGAAACAATGAATGGATTTGACTGGTCATTGGGATCAATGGTGACGCGGATAAAGATATAGATGCTGTCGTGACCGGCGATTTCAATATCGTTGACGTTGTCAGCCGGTATGCCATCAATGTTGAGGTCGTATAGAGAGTTATTTCCAGCCAGACGGATAGATGATATTCTGACCTTATTTTCATTCCTGTTATAAACCTGAAGAACCTGTGTGGACGAGCCGATGGTAGTAAAGACAGTGTCGAAGATTACGGTGTCGTTTGAAAATTCGAGTTTAATACCTGAACTGGCATCGATGATCTCCTCTTTACGGCAGGCTGTAAAGAGGATAAATATAAACAATAGATAAAAGATTTTAGATTTTAGATTGTATTTGTTGTACAGAGAATTCATGATTAGGGCTAGGATCGGTTTTACAGACACTGGCAAAAGTAGTCATTCTTTTGAAATACGATTGGAAGGAGGATATATTGCAGGGGTAACAAAATAAAACCTCACCCGTTTGGGGTGAGGTTATTATGTATTCTGAATGTCTTATTATTATTCTATAATGAACCTGCTTATTCTTGATTCATTAGCACCTGTTATCCTCACAAAATAGACTCCTTTAGGAATGCCGGTCAAATTGACGGTAAAGGATCCCGATCCGGGCACATTAGATATTTCTTCCGAATATACCTTTTGTCCTGCAATGTTAAGGATTTCGAGGGAGAGGATTATTCCGTTCATCTTGTCAATGACAAAATTCAGATTATCCGTAACGGGATTGGGATAGATCGTGATTCGTTTATTAGCGGGAGTATCATTGACTCCGGTTATATGCAGGAAATTGCTGTAAACATATTTTGTGTTGTTGACATAATTGAGAGCTTCAGGATCAAGCACCTGGATGATCAGTTGTGTAAGGTCAATGTCGTTGAACGTATACAAGTATAAAAATCCGTCGGTGGGCACCCAAAGGCCTCCCTGCCATGTTTCGGTCTTATAACTCTGTGGCATACCCCCTTCCATGATCATGGTGGTCCGTATACTGTATACCCACACTCCCTCAATATATTCCTCCAATACGGCAACGTATCCACCTGAGGCGTCCCAGGTAAATGTTTCACGCAGCATTGGAACCCATGCTGAACCTGACCAGCCTTCCATCTTGTAGAAGTTATAAGAACCATATCCGGAATATGGATCATACATGTACCAGGAAATATCCACCAGTCTGGTACTATCAGCCCATCCGCTGTTATATGTCTGGTACAGGATAGTGGTCGGAGAACCGCTGCCATTCAGTGTATAGATATCCTTTAAGGCATATTGCCACCCATACATGAACACATAGGATTCATGAACAACTTCCTGAACATAGCTCTGACCGGTGTAAGCGTATGTATCCTTTGTTCCCGCAGCCATCATCCATGAAGTTCCATACCAATAATACATTAAATATTCAGTTTGATTGCCATTAGCATCATAGGCAATGGTGTATTTCGCCATGCTTTCCCAGGAACCTGTTGCCCAGGTTTCAATGAGCATTTGTGTGATCCTCCAGTTCTCATCATACGAATAAGTCGTACGGGTTGATTCCGTACCGGTTGAAGGATCATAATCGATAACTACATTTTCTTTGCCATTCGGATAATAGGTTATCTCTTCATACATTTCCTCAATCCAGTTTGGATCTGTCCAGGAATATATATGAATTTCCTGCGGGAGACTGATGATATCGCGTTGCTGATCAGCAAGATTCTTTTTCAGAATCTGATCATAATGCTGAAGCATTTTTTCAATTGCCGGATCTATAAGGTTCTGGGCCGATGCAGAAAACTGCATCAACAATCCGCTAATCAGAACAAATATCAGAAATGACTTAAACTTTTTCATGTTATTTTGGTTTAGGTTAATAGAGAATAAACAAAGGTCGTAAAATTTTGTTCATGTCACAAAAAAAAATTGCAGTATCGGAAAAGGATTTGTAAAATTAAGAATAATTCCAATGAAGATAAATGCCTAATTTTGAAGGTTTCAATAATTTTGGATGATC
>JAPLDP010000025.1 GCA_026391695.1 Bacteroidota bacterium | reverse complement strand
TGATGATCAAATATTTCGACGCGTTGCATAAATCAAAAATGAAAAACGAATAACATTGAAGTGCAAGAGCTTAATAAAAAATCTTTAAGATAAACAGGCTAATAATGAAAGCATAAATTTAGGTGCGAAACTTTAGTTATTTATATTTCCTATCCTGATTGGAAACCACTTCGAGGCATTGAGGAAAATATTAACCTATCATTATTGAATTCAAACAATCATCTAGGATATCTATTATATAATCTGGTTCTCTTCCCATTTTAAAAATCACAAAATAAAATATTTCATAATTCTCCTTATTTCCAGCCTGTTTCTTATCTTGTTCATTTGATTCAATAAAAACTTTATATACCGAGCAACTCCCTAACTTTTCAATAGCAATATGATTTATCTTACGATGTGTAAAATAGAGATCTCGCAACCGAATAAGTGTATAAGATATATTTTGAGGATTTTCACAATAATTTTTTTGAAAAAGCAAACAACTATCTTTGCTTAAATTCCTTTTAAAGCATTGAACATCCAGATTATAGCCTTCAAATAGACTTTCTCGATCAATATATTTATGATATGTCGCTATTGAAATTGAATCATTATTGATATCATTTAAGAAATTTTGTATTAATATAATTTGCCTATTAGAAATCGTATCATCCTCATAATTAGAATTAAACGATCCAGGAAATAATAGAAGCAGCAACATTAGTTTCATAGTTTTGTAATTTAATGCCAATAAACTCTTAAAGGAATTGGGCCATATCTATTTATATGGTTTTGAATAAAACTACTTAGTTGATTCAATCGTAAAGCATTTTCTTGAATGCCGGGACATCCTGCTGTTCCATCATTTAGCCACCACATTCCTAAAGAATTACCATCCGGGTGTATACTGTATCCATAGTGACCATTTGGAAGCCTATATGGCTCTATCTTCGCAAACCATCCTATGCCATCACGAAAATAGCTTGGATTGTCCTTAATATTAACATCAAAAGAAATATGTGTAATAGAATAGTCATAGTTTTGAGATAAAGGGCTGTAATTACTTGATCCGCATCGAGTCAAATAAAGATCATTGAATACTTGAGTGCCATCTGAATAATTATCATAAATGTGCAATCCTTCATCATCAATACAAGAACTAGAATTTTCATACCAGGGATTTAATTTGCTTCTTAGTCCCTCCGTATTCAATTCTATTCTTTGTTCTGGTATATTGAAGTCTATTCTTTCGGAAGTAATTCTGAGTGCGCCCTTCCAATTTGGCTCTCCTGTCCAAAAGTTTCTATCTTTTGCAGCAGCAGCAATTCCCCCACCGATACCACCAAATGTTGCACCAATAAGTGCCTGTCTCCATGTAGCATCAATTCCTTTGGATAAAGACTCTCCCAGATTTTTACCTGCCACCACACTATTACCAGTGCCAGTAATAAATCCATTCGTCGCGCCAGCCGCTCCACCCATAGAGGCTCCGGTTATAAATCCATAAGCACCATCAACAGCACATGTTCCTAAAAATCCGGCTCCAAATGATCCACCCATGAATAACGATCCGATACCAGCTCCAACTCCTGCAGCTGCGGCTCCTGCAACAGCGCCTACGCCAAAGTATCCCAATCCTTGCCAGAAGTTGTCAATATTACCCCAGTTACTTATCAGGTTCATTGTCCCCCCAATGATTGCCCCAATAATAAGATGAAGAAACTCCCCATTGGGATCGGCGTATTTCAAAGGATTATTCAGTGCATAACTGTACCGGTTAAAATTCTGTCCATTTTCCGGTGCTTGCACAAAAGGATCAGGGCTTATGAAACATCCAAGCCAAGGATCGTACACGCGACCGTTCATGTTTATCAGGTTAAAAACATCAAGGTGTTCATGACCCGTAAATCCCCGATCGAATAAAAACGAAACCGGCACATTTTCGTATGTCCAATCGGTATGATTACGCCTCCGTCCCCAGGGATCAAAACTATAAATCTGTTCTACATTATTGTACTCAGCTACTATCCCGTTATCGGAGGTAATACAATAAATAGAGCCCAGATAATCCTTGTAGATGTAATACATAATATTCTCATTTCCCTGCTGGACATAAATTGCAAAAAGGCCATCACCTCCAATTAAGTAATGCATTTTACGATCGGGAGCAGACTTGAATTTTTCAATTTCGCAATCGCTGCCAATATAGTATTTGGTCTTATATACTACCCGATTAATTGAAAATTGTGTTTTTTTCCTGACTTCATCAGGTCCATACAAAAATGACATTTCTAAAGTGCTGACATCATCCGGTTGATCTATTGTTTGTGTTATTTTTTTGACTTTATTGAAAGTCCACTTAGTACATGACAAAAAATTATAATAATTTGATAATCAATAATTTATGTTAATAACTCGGTGATAACTATTTGAAATAAAATGATATAAAATCCTGATATTCAGTATCCTAGGTGAAAATATCTATGCATATGACACCAAGACACACAAACACCAGGGTTGAGAGTAAAAATAGTATTTTATTCGATGCATTATCAAAAATTTTCGGGAACAAAATGAATTTGGCCCGAATAAAGTTCTTTGGCTTATTTATTTGTGCTCTTTGCAAGGTACAAACTGTTTGCTTTGAGAAACTGGCTACCGGTTTTGATTTGGATGCTAAAGTTGATTCTTCCTTACGCAGAATTCAACGCTTCATCGCGGATTATGTGTTGGATACACGGCTTATTGCCCGCTTTGTTTACTCCTTATTACCGCTTAAGCCGCCCTATCGCCTGACAATGGATAGAACCACTTGGAAATTCGGATCATCAAATATCAATATACTGGTTCTTGCGATTGTTTATCAAGGTGTGGCCTTCCCAATCCTGTATAAGATGATGCCCAAATTTGGCAACTCTTCCACCCGGGAACGCATTGAACTCATGGAGGATTTCATTGAACTGTTCGGCATCGACAGTATTGAATGTCTGTTGGCAGACCGGGGGTTTGTCGGAGATCATTGGCTGACCTATCTCAATTGTCGGCATATCCGGTATTACATTCGAATACGCAAGAACTTTTGGGTTGTTATACCTAAAAACGGACATCGGGTAAAAGCTTCATGGCTGTTTAACCGTTTAAAGATCAATCAGTATGAATTTTACCGGGGGATCGTTTACGTGAATGGTCAACTTTGCTATTTGTCAGCATCAAAGATCAAAAACAGACATGGTATACCGGAACTCCAGATCATTGTTTCGTTCAATAAACCCGATCAATCGCAATCATTATACAAAGAACGTTGGCAGATTGAATCTGCATCTAAAGCACTTAAAACAAGTGGTTTCAATATTGAAGATACCCACTTGACAGATATTAATCGTATTAACAAACTCCTTGCATTGGTGCTTTTCGCTTTTACCTGGGCGTACCTTGCAGGAATTTTTTTAGACTCGCTTCGCCCAATCAAGATTAAAAAGCATGGCAGAAGAGCTAAAAGCTTGTTTAAATATGGTTTAACTTATCTCGCAAGTGTGTTGTTTTCCAATGATATAAATAAATTTATTGAGTGTTGTAAATTTTTGTCATGTACTTAGTGCAAACATTTACTTTGATCGGGTTTTAAAAAAGTTCGTCCGCTTGATTTATCGTGCCATGGTTGATAGGTATGGCACAATTCCATCGTGGAGATAATATGAACCACTCCGGGGTGGATGCCTCGTTGCTTGATCTTATCCGCAATGATTTGTTCCTTCCGGGTAGCCGCTTTACGGATAAATTCAATATTTACCGATTGTTCTGCCGCTTTACGGTTGGCGTTTTCCTTGATCATTTCTTTGAAAGGTTCCGCAAATCGAGCATAATCGAAAATACGTATTCCATTTCGGTTTAAATAAGCTGTCATTCCCTGTTCGTAAGAGAGCTCTGGCAATGTGCCAGTAAGAATAAGCCGATCATAATATCCAAGTTCAAAACTGATTTTGTCCTGATATCTTTGTGTCAATAGTTCCATTCATGCAAGGTACGATTTTCCCTCTTTGGTTCTGGCTTGTCCAGGTTAGGTTTTCTTCGTTCAATAAGCTGTTACCAATGCCATATATGAAGCTATTAGTAATACTCAAAAGGTCTCCTCTCACAAACTCGCTTGAAACACTCGCCATTACTTTTTGAGTATGGGTGAAGGTAAAAACAGCGCTTCCTTACAGGAAAAGCATCTCCTTGTACTATTGAATACCTTCCATTCTTTTTGTTGGGAATCATATACTTTTATGCTATCCCAATCCAAGTATTTAACCTTTATATATTTAAGAGCCCATTTATTTGAATAAACTGACGACATCCCTTCAGGAAAATAGGATTCAATAATATATTTCCTTTTATTTTTTAATGTTACAATTTGTATTGTTGAAAAACTTAAAGCATAAATCTCTATTTTGACTTTTATGGAATCGCTATTTAAGGACTCAAAATCAATCATTAAACAACCATTTACATCAGTCGATGATTTTATTTGTACATTATCGTTTTCTTCTAAGCTTGAAATGATAACAGCAGAACAAATAATTGGAGTACCATCGGCATGTTGAACACATAATTTAACACTGTCAGAAAAACTAGTATCTTCAACTTCATATACTCTCGATGATATTCTGTTGAAGTCCAAATGGTTAATTATGAATTTAGATTTTTTTTGTGAATAAGATCCTATTCCATAATTGTAATTTATGAAAGCACCATTATTAAGAAAGCGATATGCTAAAGAATCATAACCGATACAAAACATCTCATTTTCACTATTAAAATATAGGTTATTATTAAAGTCCTGAGAATATGATTTATTAGTCAGAAAATTAATTAAAAATAGAAGCAATAATTTAACATATCTAGTCAACATAATAAATTATTTTAGGGCACCTCTAAAAACAGGTTTTAGCCCGGTTAATAATACAATAAAGGTATAACGAGACCTTTGCAAAATGATCGATGTTTACCTCAGTTGAAGTTTTAGCTTATTTTTTCGTTGAAATTTTCTTTTTAACCTTCGTTTTTTCAAAAAATTTCCAATTTTACTTGATTTTTATCCCAAATTTGGCCTTTTTTGACCTTTTCTTGTTTATTTGACACATTTCGCCACTACTAATCCAGGTGACCGCTTCAGATTATAAGCTATAGCTTCCATTACATGTTGTCCATGTGTTTTTGCAAGCCCTTTATATCTTGCCAGTCCCGCTCCAAACCACCGGCTCATCCCTCCAAATGTTCGCTCCACCACCCATCGGCTTTTGCTTATTAGTTTAGGGCACCTCTAAAAACAGGTTTTAGCCCGGTTAATAATACAATAAAGGTATAACATTGTTTTTTTAAAAACAAACTTTTACCCCCCCTATTTTTATATACTTATATATCAATGACTTACAAAAGACATCGTTCACATTTGGGCACACTTATCCCCCGTAACCTATCTTTTGCAGTTGAATATACCGAAATAAATTGTATGTCAAATTTATTAACCCTATCTGTGACTCCGCCCGTATCTTGCCTATACAACGAATATATGAACCATGCATACTATTTTCCACAAATCCAAATATATGCTCTATCCGCACTCTTACGGAAGACTTTTTTTTATTGTTTTTTTTCTGTACTTCTGTTAACGGTTTATTTCGGTAACCTTTTTCGTGTGTGCAGTTTTTCATTTTGTTCTTTGAAATGGCTGCTTCTACAGTTGGGCCTGTATATGCGCTATCTCCATACATTTCCTGATCCGCATCTTTTTCTTCCATAATATCCGGTACAGTTGTGGAATCGTGAACGGATGCATCTGTTACCGTATACTTTTCTATCAACTTGCTTTTTTGATCACTCTTGATATGATTCTTGTATCCATAGAAAGTTTCATCGTTTTTCTTGGTCCATCTATCATCTATGTCTTTCTGCGATAGTTTGTGCCGATTTTCCAACCACTTTTCCCGGGCACGTTGCCTTCTTTGATTTGTTTGTTTTCTGCTCTGCTATTTCTTTGTCTTGGTACCTCAACAAAACTGGCATCTATTATTTTCCCTTCCTTACCAATATATCCCTCTTTTTCCAACAATTCTTCAAATGTATGGAATAACTCTTCCGTCTTTCCTGATTTTGTTACAGTTTCCTTAAACAACCATATGGTTTTACTATCTGGTACTTTATCGCTTAACTCCAAATCCAAAAAACGCATGAATGTTAACCGGTCCAATATCTGGTATTCTGTCTGATCATCCGACAAATTATAATACCTTTGCAATATCAGTATTTTGAACATCAACAGATATTCATATGGAGTTCTGCCTCCTATCCCTTTTTCTTCCTTTCTAAAAATGTCTTCTAATAGGGGACGGAATAGTTCCCAATTTATCTTCTTTTTCAACAATAACAATGGATCGCCTTGTTTGGATAGCTTGGTTAACCGAAATTCTTCGTCAAATAAGCCTCTCGCATTTTTATTCTTCATAATTTCAATACTTTCTACTAAAGATAAGGCTTTCCATTATACAAACAAATATATTTTGTTAACAATCAATTGTTTACAACTACCAAAAATTCAAAACACCTTGCCTGATAAGCATTGTAGAATTTTTAGAGATGCCCAAAATTATTTTTGAATATCCAGGTGATCAGGAATAGAATAATTCCATCTGTTCATGGCAAATTCACAAAAGTCCAGAACCTTATCGAGCTGCTCCCTTTGAATGATGAGCTTGTTTTTTTTATAGTCTTTTGTATCAGCCAAATAGACTTTTATTTTTGATAAAGCCGATTCTTTTAGTGGAAGCTTGAAATGATCGTATATTTTTTCCAGTTGCTTCATAGGATCTCTTTCAAGATCCTCAAATCTTAACTCAATGAAATTTTTCGCAGATAATAATGGAATATCCTGTATCAATTGATTCATCATCTCATGATATATATTAAGGACATCCTCTTCGAGCTCCTTGTCAGAAATGTCGTGGAACTGAAGATAAGGCAATAACTGGCGGTAGAAATGCCTTGTCGAAAGGAATACCTCTATGGGATTGCGATGAATATGAATGAATCTGGCATCAGGGAAAATTTCAAGAATTTGTTTAATACGTCCGGTATTGACCGGATTTTTTGAAACGAAAATGTGTGAATGGGAATTTTTGAGTGCTTTCTTGATCAGTAATTGGTATTCGGATCGCCACTTTAGTGTTAGTTCAAGCGAAACCTCTTTAAACTGGACGTACTTTTTATAATACTCTTTAATTCTCCGCGGGAACATCCAAAAATAATAATAACAGAAAGGGATATTCATCCCGGGAATGAAATCTTCTTCCTGTGGATAATTGGAATCCAGCTTGACATTATCTCCCTTCCTGGTAGGAGGGATCAGAAGTATCATGAAATTCTTGAAAATGAACTTTCCAAGCCAGTTGAACATGGTATCGGGGAATACTCCCTGGTAGGTAGTGACAAATCCTATCTGCGGATCCTGGCACATGAGGTTATGCAGGTGAGTGGTGCCGCTGCGCCAATGCCCGATAATGAAGATCGGTGCTACAGGATCGGCTAACCGCTTTATTTTGGGATTTATAAACAGTTTCTCATATAACCTGAATGGTAAGTTGATGAGGTTGATGATAATGATGATAAATGCACGAAAATAATATTTAGGTAAAACCTTATTGGTACAGAGTAGTTTAAGTAGTAAGGTAAGCCTGAATCCAACAGCAGGAGGGAGAAGTACGTTGATATTTTCCTTGACGGCTTTATAACTTTTTAACATGCTCAAAAATAATAAAACATTTGGGATGGATTAATCATAGAGACCTTATTTATTTCGGGTTGCAAGTTGCAAGTTGCAGGTTACAAGTTACTAGTGTGATTCTCAACCCGCAACCTGTAACCTGTAACCTGAGACCTCAATAGTTTACCATCCTTTCCACCTTGTTTATTCTCAGGTAAGATTTAATAATTTGCTGCACATCTCGGTTATCGTTGAAACTTTTTACACTTTCACGCAGGGATTCAGCATTCTGATGACACATAGTAATATCAATAAACCCGAATCCGATATATTTTATCGATGACCAGGAAACTGGAGTGATCGAACAGGTACGGTTTTATAGCCAGGCCGACCTTTTGATTGTAATCTTCAGCACTTTCCTCACAGATGCATGCACCATTACATTGCCTGATGTGGTACTGAAAACAGGCTCCCCTGGATTTATATAATCCACACAGCTTCTGGCATAATCCAAACTTTTCAACCAGTGAAAATAAATGCTCTTTGGCCTCAATTTGTGAGGTATAGGAGAGAAGAGGAACGAATGTACCGTCGTTTTTATCGATTTTTAATCGGAGATAACCTTTGTCATCAATAAAATCGAAAAGGCCATAGGTAAACACCGACCTTCGCAGGGATGTATTGTAAAATGGTTTGTGTTTTTTTATTTCATCCGATTCAAGGAGCATTGCAACGAGGTCATTACCGGTCAGCTCGAAACTCACATCGGCAATGTTATTTTTCATCTCGATTTCCTTTTTAATTGTATTATTGCTGAAATGTGACAGCACACGCTGGTATATGTTTACACTTTTTCCGACATAAATGATATCTCCGTCTGCATTATAAAAATAATAAACGCCGGGTGCTTCGGGCAAGTGATTGAGTTTATCGCGGTCAATGATGGTATCCGGGAACTTGTTTATACCATTCACTGCTTCGGGATCGACGGAAATCAGCAATTCAAAAAGACGTGCTGTTGCTGTTGCATCACCTGCAGCACGATGCCGGTTTGGATTATTGATATTCATGTCCTTGCACAGATTCCCCAATCCGTAAGATTTACGGAAGGGTATGATTTTCCTGCTCAGCTTGGCAGTGCATATCTTTTCACGTTTATAATCATAGCCAAGATTGCCGAATTCCTGCTTCAGGAAATTATAGTCAAAAGCTACATTATGACCGACCAGTACTTTGTCCTCGGTGAGTTCGATGATTTTTTTTGCAACCTCAAGGAACCTCGGAGCGACTTCAACCATTTTATTATTGATTCCTGTCATTTGCGTGATGCGGTATGGAATGATCTTCTCCGGATTGATGAGTGTCACAAACGCCTCTATGATACTATGACCATCATGGATAAAGATGGCAATCTCGGTGATTTTTTCAAAACGGGCACTCAGTCCGGTTGTTTCAACATCTATGACAGCATACATGTAACTTGAAATTACAGGTTTAATTTGGTCTGGATGGCTTTAACTTCCTTTTTCAGCGTGCGGATGGTTTCGGCCAGGTCTTCCTTTTCAATATTGGGTTCGGGCATTTCCGAACTGAAATAGTAAACGAATTTCCATATTTCCCTGATTTGGCTTACCAACACATCATAAGGTTTAAAGAAGGAATTGAGTGAATGCAGGGTGAGTTTCTTCTCTTTTTCAATTTTGTTCTCAACCACTTTAAACACGATGCCTTCATCCTGGGTGAGGAGGATATATGCGTGCTTATTTTTTATCAGGTTCCAGTTTTGGACATATTCTCCGATGACCCATGAACCATCGGGTATGGGATGCATGGAATCACCGCTGATCTGGAAGGCACGGTACTTTCTTTCTTTTGACAGAAATGGCAGGTGAAATGTCGGCAACACTCTAATATATTCCGGATCGGAAAATCCATTGGCATAACCTGCCTTGGCTTTTTCAGTGACCAACTCGATGTTTTCTTCGTTGTCATCGTTTATGGTG
Organism: Bacteroidota bacterium; assembly: GCA_026391695.1. Lineage (NCBI taxonomy): Bacteria > Pseudomonadati > Bacteroidota > Bacteroidota bacterium. The sequence continues at coordinate 41,458 of JAPLDP010000025.1, read as the reverse complement.
GTTGCCAGCACTCGCAAGGTGCTTCCGGATATATAGATGTCATATCCCTTTTCCAGTTGCGACATTTGGCTTTCAGGAAGTTGTGAAAGGTCAACTTTGATCAGCGTGTCGATGGCAATATTAAAGTATTTTGAGAATGCAATCAGTGCCTGGATACTGGGTTGGGCCACTTCATTTTCATATCCGCTCAGAGTCGAACGCTTCATCTCCAGGGCGAAAGCCACATCGTCTTGCGTGCGGTTTTTGCGTTTTCGGAGGAATTTTATATTATTGCTGAAGTACATACTATGAATTTTAAAATTTAGCAGTCATACGTTGCAGGTTGCAGGTTGCAGGTTACAAGTTGCAAGTTGAGCGAAGCGCAGCTGAGCGAAATCCCGACAAAGTCGGGATTATAGGGTGTCATTTCCAATTTTGTTCCACATAATCTGTAAATGAAAAAATCATTTTACTGAGTTGACAATATTGTTGAATGAGATCTATTAGATATTTGTCTTTGAAATGAATTTCATGAATCATTCTTAAATGAGAAATTGTTTCATCACATGAAGCATGAGCGAAGATTAAAAATCTGATAAAATCTGCCTGATATCTTTTTCTTCCATACCCTTCAACAATATTTGATATAATACTTTTTGATGATCTTCTGATCTGGCTTCCAAGTTCAAATAGTTCATATTTAGGTAATTTAAGTGTCATTTGGTGAACTTCTATGGCCAACGTAAATGATAAATTATAAATTTCCAGATCTCTGTAACTTTTGATTCTTTCTTTATCTGTCATTTTTGGGACTATCAACCTGTAACCTGCAACCTGCAACTCATATCATTTATCAATTTAATTCCCAATTGTTACCCAAAAATTTTTAAGTTTTTTATATGTACCTGAAAAAATGATTATATTGTAATCAAAAAAATGATTAAAAACTAATCAAAGGTAATACAGAAAATTTAAATCCAAACTTTTTTTCAAAATTTTTTTATGGTTACCGATCATCGCAGTATTGTTCATATTGACCTGGATTCATTCTTTGTTTCAGTAGAGCGTCTGCAAAATCCGAAACTTATCGGAAAGCCTGTTCTTATTGGTGGCACTTCCGACAGGGGCGTTGTAGCGAGTTGCAGCTATGAAGCCCGCAAATTTGGTGTCAGCTCGGCAATGCCGATGAAAATGGCAAAAAATTTATGCCACGATGCCATTATCATCAAAGGAGATATGGAGCTATACAGTAAATATTCAAACGTCGTCACCCAAATCATTGCCGACGAATCACCATTATTTGAGAAAGCTTCCATTGATGAACATTATATTGATATTACAGGAATGGATCGTTTCTTTGGCTATTATAAATGGACGCAGGATCTGAGGAAGAAAATCATCCTGAATACCGGCCTGCCCATTTCTTCAGGACTTTCAGTTAATAAAACCGTTTCAAAGATGGCCACCGGCGAAGCCAAACCCAACGGGGAGCTTTTTGTGCCGGAAGAGAATGTCAGACCATTCATGTTCCCGCTTTCTATCAGGAAGATTCCCATGATCGGCAATAAAACATACCAGTTATTGAGGTCAATGGGTATAGTTACTATTGAAACACTCAGTAAAATCCCGGTGGAGATGATGGAAAAGGTAATGGGCAAGAATGGTATCATCATCTGGAAAAAAGCCAATGGCATTGACCCTACACCTGTCATCCAATACTCCGAAGCCAAATCTATCAGCACCGAACGAACCTTCGACAAAGATACCATTGATGTGGCCCGGCTCAAAGAGATACTGACTGCAATGGTTGAAAAAATTTCGTTTGAGTTACGGCAGGCACAGAAACTCACGGCATGCCTTACTGTCAAGATCAGGTATTCAAATTTTGATACGGAAACACTTCAAAGACAGATACCGTATTCATCTTTCGATCATGAATTGATTCCAGTGGCTCAGGATCTGTTTAAACAATTGTATAAACGAAGGATGCTGGTCAGGCTGATAGGGGTGAGGTTCAGCCACCTCGTACCCGGTGTTCAGCAATTAAACCTCTTTGAAAGCACGCCTGAGATGACAAGCCTTTATATGGCAATGGATAAAATCAGGAACAGGTATGGACGACATGTGCTTAAAAGGGCAATATGTTTCTGAATTGCCATTCATATTATAGTTTGAGATATGGAGCGCTATCCATCGAAAACCTCATTGCCACGGCATTACAGAATGATGTTCACACCCTGGCTTTGACGGATATTGATAATTCGACTGGTATTATTGATTTTGTTAAGCTCTGCAAGGAAAGCAACATTAAACCCATTGCAGGTATTGAATTCAGAAATGGAGATAAACACCTCTATACGGGACTGGCAAGGAATAATAATGGTTTCAGGGAATTGAACGAACTCGTCACCCACCATAATATTTCCAAAACGGAATATCCGGATATTGTCCCTGAGTTATCGGATGTTTATATCATCTATCCTTTCGAAAAAAAGAGGAAAAGAGATTTTCGGGATAACGAGTTTATTGGAATTCGGCCTTCTGAAACACGATTGCTCCATACCGGTGAATTCAGTTCCGACCAATCAAGGCTTGTCATCTCCCAGCCTGTGACATTCAAGGATAAAACAGGATATTTCCTTCACAGGAATCTCAGGGCAATAGATCATAATACATTGATTACAAAGCTTGAAGATGACCAGTCAGCGCTCCCCGATGAAATTTTAATCCCTTCCGGTGAATTGTTGAATCATTATAAGGATCATCCACAGATTATCATAAATACTGAACGGATCATCAATGATTGTGCGATTGATTTTGACTTTAACGGAGTCAGAAATAAAAAAACCTTCACCGGCAGCCGCTATGACGATAAAATTCTGCTGGAGAAGCTAACGTATGATGGCCTTGAATACCGGTATGGCCGAAAGGACAAGGTAGCTGAAAACCGTGTGAAGCGTGAGCTGGAGATTATTGATAAGCTGGGTTTTTCGGCTTATTTCCTGATCACCTGGGACATCATACGGTATTCTATGTCACGTGGTTTTTATCATGTAGGCCGCGGCAGCGGAGCAAACAGCGTGGTGGCCTATTGCCTGAAGATCACCGATGTCGATCCCATTGACCTGGACCTCTATTTTGAACGCTTCATCAATCCCAAACGTACCAGCCCCCCTGATTTCGACATTGATTATTCATGGAAGGAGAGAGAAGATGTGCAGGATTATATCTTCAAACGATATGGACATGAGCATACAGCCCTTCTCGGAGCTATGTCGACATTTGTCGGCAATTCCATTTACAGGGAGCTGGGGAAGGTATATGGCCTGCCTAAGCAGGAGATCGACAACCTGTTGATGAATCCCCAGGCGGAGATCAATAAAAATGAGATCACCCGTAAAATTCATGCTGTCGCCGAAATGATGGTTGATTTTCCGAATATACGGAGTATTCATGCCGGAGGTGTGCTCATATCCGAGGATCCCATCTGTTGCTATACTGCCATGGATATGCCACCGAAAGGATTTCAAACTACACAGTGGGACATGTATGTCGCCGAGGCTATCGGCTATGAAAAACTCGACATCCTGAGCCAGCGCGGCATCGGGCATATCAGGGATTGTGCCGATATCATCAGGCAGAATAGGGGAATAACGGTGGATGTCCATCAGGTAAAAAAGTTTAAAACCGATCCGCAGGTCAAACACCAGCTGAAAATTGGCGAGACCATTGGCTGCTTTTATATTGAAAGCCCTGCTATGCGGGGACTGCTGAAAAAGCTCATGTGCGATAACTACCTCACCCTTGTCGCGGCCAGCTCTATCATCCGCCCTGGCGTGGCGAAATCAGGGATGATGCGCGAATATATATACCGTTTTCATCATCCCAATGACTTCACTTACATCCACCCGGTGATGGAAGAGCAATTAAAGGAAACCTATGGTGTGATGGTTTACCAGGAAGATGTGCTGAAAGTGTGCCATCATTTCGCCGGACTCGACATGGCTGATGCCGATGTCTTACGCCGCGCCATGAGCGGAAAATCGCGTTCTATAAATGAATTTAATCGTATAGTAGAAAAGTTTTTTTCGAATTGCAAGGCATCGGATTACCCCGAAGATATCACACGCGAAGTGTGGAGGCAGATCGAATCTTTTGCCGGATATTCATTTTCGAAGGCTCATTCTGCCTCCTATGCCGTGGAGAGCTACCAGAGCCTCTACCTGAAAGCACATTTTCCACTGGAATTTATGGTGGCTGTCATCAATAACTTTGGAGGCTTCTACCAGCGCTGGGTCTATTTCAATGAAGCCTGGCGGCAGGGGGCGACGATTAACCTGCCCTGTGTGAATAACAGCGACTACCTTACAACCATCAATGGAAAAGATATCTACATCGGATTTATTCATGTCGCTAACCTTGAGGAAAACCTTGGCAGGGCTGTGGCTGCCGAAAGGATAAAAAACGGGCCATTCACCGGTCTGGAGAATTTTATAAACAGGGTGCCGTGCCACCTGGAACAAATTATCCTGTTGATCCGCACCGGCGCCTTCCATTTCACCGGTATGACAAAAGCACAGTTATTATGGGAGGCACACCTTTTCTTCGGAAAGCATATTAACACTGACATCAATCATCAACTTTTTCATTCTCCGGCGAAAAATTATACCCTGCCACAGCTTGAACAGACCAGGATCGAAGATGCCTATGATGAAATTGAGATCATCGGATTTCCTGTGACATTATCTTATTTTGACCTGCTTGAAACGAATTTCAGGGGTGAAGTCACAGCTTTAGACATGCTAAGTCATACAGGGAAAAAAGTAAGGATGGTCGGACGCCTTGTGACCATTAAATATGTTAAAACCGTCAGAAAGGAATTGATGCACTTTGGGACATTTCTTGATATTCATGGTGAATTTTATGATACCGTTCATTTCCCCGATTCATTGAAGAATTATCCGTTCAGGGGTAGCGGCGTTTATCTTATTCTCGGAACCATCACTGAAGAATTCGGTTATCCCAGCCTGACGGCAGAAAAAATGGCCAAACTTCCATTGAAAAAAGATCCCAGAAGTAATTAATGCAGATTTTTATAAATTTGATGCTCTTATCGCAATTTTTATGGATATGAAGGAAATACTGGAAAGCACTGAATTCCTGAAGGGGAAAGGCTACCTGTCGCCTGAAATTGCCATTATTCTGGGAACAGGACTTGGCAAGCTGGTAAATTATATCGACGTGGAAATTGAGACGTCTTATGAGCAAATACCGCATTTCCCGGTCTCTTCCGTTGAATTTCATTCCGGTAAGTTATTGTATGGGACATTAGAAGGGAAAAAAATCATTGCCATGCATGGCCGGTTTCATTATTATGAAGGATATGATTTCCAGCAGCTTACGCTGCCTGTCCGTGTGATGAAATTACTCGGCGTCAAATATCTTTTAGTCTCCAATGCAGGCGGAGCGGTTAACCTGAATTTTAAAAAGGGATCCCTAATGCTGATTGACGACCATATAAACCTGTTACCGGGTAATCCTCTGATAGGAAAGAATCTGGATAAATTTGGCCCACGTTATCCGGATATGAGTGAGCCCTACTCTAAATTTCTGAATGATAAGCTCGTGAATATTGCCGCCAGGCTGAATATCACCCTGCATAAGGGTGTTTATGTTCCCATGCCCGGACCCATGCTCGAAACAAGGGCGGAGTATAGGTATCTGCGGATCATCGGAGCCGACGTGGTTGGCATGTCGACAGTTCCCGAAGCTATTGTGGCTAAACACATGAATCTGCCATGCGCAGCTATTTCCGTTATCACTGACGAATGTGACCCCGACCACCTGGCACCTGTTCAGATTAAAGATATCCTGGCCGTCGCAGCCAGGGCTGAGGAAAATCTGATCAGGCTCATCATTGGTTTAGTCGCAGAGCTCTGATCTATTTTGCGTAGCTTATCGCTCTGGTTTCCCTGATGACCGTAATTTTGATCTGACCGGGATAAGTCATCTCATCCTGTATTTTTCGTGACAGGTCATAGGCCAGCTGGTTGGCTTCGGTATCGGAAATCTTATCGGCGCCGACGATCACGCGCAGTTCACGGCCGGCTTGGATAGCATAGGTTTTCACCACACCGGGATAGGAGAGTGCCAGCTCTTCCAGGTGACTCAGGCGCTGGATGTATGCCTCCACAACTTCTCTTCTTGCTCCCGGCCTGGCTCCTGAGATGGCATCACACACCTGAACAATAGGAGCTGTGAGCGATTCCATCTCCACTTCGTCATGATGTGCTCCGATAGCATTGCAGATTTCAGGTTTTTCCTTGTATTTTTCGGCCAGTTTCATGCCCAGGGTTGCATGTGGCAGATCGGGTTCGTTATCCGGAACTTTGCCGATGTCATGCAACAGTCCGGCTCTCTTGGCAGTCTTGGGATTCAATCCCAGCTCCGATGCCATCGTCGCACACAGGTTGGCGACTTCCTTGGAATGCTGCAGCAGGTTTTGCCCGTACGATGACCGGTATTTCATCTTACCTATGAGCCGTATGAGCTCGTGATGCATGTTATGGATGCCGAGGTCGATACAGGTGCGTTTTCCGATCTCAATGATCTCCTGCTCAATTTGCTTTTTGGTCTTGGCCACCACTTCTTCGATTCGGGCAGGATGGATGCGGCCGTCGGTGACCAGCTTATGCAATGAAAGACGGGCGATTTCGCGTCGTACCGGATCGAATCCGGAAAGGAGGATGGCATCGGGTGAGTCATCGATGATGATTTCGATGCCTGTCAGAGCTTCCAGGGCACGGATGTTACGCCCTTCACGGCCAATAATACGGCCTTTGATTTCATCGTTTTCAATATTGAAAACCGACACCGTGTTTTCGACAGCATGCTCTACAGCCGTTCGCTGTAATGTTTCAATGACAATCTTCTTGGCTTCACGGTTGGCAGTGATCTTGGCTTCCTCAACGATCTCGCGAATATGTCCTATCGCTTCGGTTTTGGCTTCTTCCTTCAGGCTTTCGGTAAGCAATACTTTGGCTTCCACGGCCGACATTCCCGAGATGGTCTCTAATTGCTCAACCTGTTTCTTGGTAGATTTCTCGAGTTCCTGCTGTTTCTTGCTGACGATCTCGAGTTGCGTCGTGAGATTGGTTTTGATGGTTACAACCTCTTTTTGCTTACGCTGTAAGTCTTCAAGTTTTTGATTTATCAGCGTTTCTTTTTGCTTTATCCTGTTTTCGCTTTTTTGGACTGTGTTGTTCTTCTCCTGGATGATTTTTTCATGTTCTGCCCTGAGCTGGAGGAATTTTTCTTTCGCTTGAAGAATTTTGTCTTTTCTAATCACTTCTGCTTTTTCCTCAGCCTCTTTCAGGATGTTTTCACTTTTTTTCTCCAGAGTCTTACGCAGGACGGTGCTGGTGACCAGGAATCCGACAATCAGTCCTGCTGCTGCTGTGATTATGTAAATGGTAATCATTTTTAATCAGTTAATTAGTTTGTAACTTAAGTTTTTTGTTGAGTATACAAACTGCTGATTAATGCAAGGGATGTTTCAAAGAACGCGGGTGTCGGAGCTTTTAAATCCTATCCTCAAGAACCTTATCAATAGTTGTAAGTTTATCGATAATCTTTTTATCGATCGATGATAGTTGCGCTTCACTGTTCAGCGCATTCGTTGTATAACTAAGCGCCACCATGGCCAGCAGATCCTGTTTGTCCTGGTAATCGTATTTCAAAGAATAGTCGTTTATCAGGGCATTGATTAATTTGGCTGCTTTTCTGATGATCTCTACATTTTCCGGAGCAACCCGCAAATGATAAGGCCTGTCAGCAATCGTCACCGTGGTAGCCAGTTCTTCCATAATGTTTCTGAGAGATATGTTTTTTCAAGAATTTAAAAGATCTATACACCTGTCAATTTCCTGCACTAACCCGTCAATTTTATTTTTTACCTCAACACCTCCCTGTGATGTTTCAGGGGATTCCGTAATAGTTGATAGACTGTTTTTTTCTTCCAGTTGTTTTATGGTATTTTCTTGTTGTTTAATTATGTTATTTAGTTTTTCTACGTTTTGTTTTAGCATTTTGTTCTCGGTTTCACTGACTTTTTGCTGATCAACCAATTTCCTGATCTTGTGTTCGATACTGGAAATCAACTGATCTACTTCTTTCATAAAACCTGAATCTAGATTATGCCATAGTGCAAAGGTATGATTTACTATTGTTTTATACAAAAATAAATTTGAACAGGATGGGAATTGAACGATGGCCGATGGCCGATGGAGCGATTTTTGAACGATTAATTGTCTGACTTGCAAACTTTTTTTAGAACGAATCACCACTTTTTTCCCCATACCAGGGTCACATTTTGCGCTAAATGGAATTAATAAATAAACACATCTCGATGACAGAACATTTCCTTCATTATTTGTGGAAGTTTCGTTTAATTGAAAATCCATTGCTGACCACGCAGGGTGAAAGAGTGACCATTGTTAAGCCAGGGGAGCACAACAGCGATGCCGGTCCCGATTTTTCAAATGCCCGTATCCGCATAGGCACGACTTTATGGGCCGGCAATGTGGAGGTACATCTGAAATCTTCCGATTGGATCAGGCACAAACATCATGTTGACGAGGCTTACCAGAACATCATACTGCATGCTGTGCTGGAACACGACAGAGAAATCTTCAGAACCAATGGTGAGCCCATTCCTACTGTGATTTTACAAGGAAAATTTGACCCGTTATTATACGAGAGATACAGAGATCTAAGTGAAAACCTGAACTGGATACCCTGCGAAAAACTTATCGGCGCTGTCGATCCCTTGGTAATTGAAAGCACTCTCCCCAGGATGATGGTGGAACGCCTGGAACGTAGATCGGCATATTTCGAATCGGTGTATCAGAGTTGCGGTAATGATTGGGAGGAGACATTTTATCGCCTGCTAGCCAGGAATTTTGGTTTCCGCCTGAATGCCGAACCTTTTGAACTGCTGGCAAAATCATTGCCCATGAAGATAGTGGCTAAGCAACGCGACGATCTGTTTCAGACCGAAGCCCTGTTTTTCGGACAGGCTGGCATGCTGAAAAAGAGATATCGTGATGATTATCCCAAACGTCTCACAAAAGAATACAGGTTTCTGAGGAAGAAATACACGCTTACCCCAATTGACGGTCATCTCTGGAAATTCCTGCGCCTGAGGCCATCGAATTTTCCAACTATCCGAATATCACAGTTTGCAGGCATCCTATGTAAGTCAAAGAGACTTGTTTCGGAGATACTGGGCGCTGAGACCATGGCAACCTTAAAACCGATTTTTGAATCGGCAGGTTCGGATTATTGGATGACACATTACATTTTTGACCGTCCTTCGGTTCAAAAGGCCAAGAATCTGGGAGATAAAACTATTGATCTATTGCTGATTAACACAATCATACCGTTTATTTATTTTCATGGGGAAAAAAGAGATAATCCCCGGCTTATGGAAAGTTCTTTGGACTTCTTTACAAGCCTGACACGGGAAATGAACATCACAGTGAAAAAGTGGATGGAAACCGGAATGAAAGCTGAAAATGCCTTTACAACCCAGGCGTTGATGGAATTGAAAGAGAATTACTGCGATCAGAAAAAGTGCCTGGAGTGCAGAATAGGCCATGTTGTGTTGAATTCTTCTTCCAACACATAAAACATGTTCCCCGTTTTCTAATTTTTAAATTATTTTTTTATAGGATTATCATGAATCGATTGAATTCTTATTTTTGAATAAGGTAAAGAGATACATTTAATCAGATTCCACTATGAACAATCGACTTTTCATTACTAAACCGATTAATGAATTACTGAAGAGCTCAGAAAGCGGGGAACATGGATTTAAGCGCGTGTTGACACCCCTTAATTTAACTACATTAGGAATCGGTGCCATCATTGGTGCCGGTATTTTTGTGATCACCGGGCAGGCTGCAGCCATGTATGCCGGACCTGCTATTGTTATTTCCTTTATCATTTCGGGTGCCGCCTGTGCTTTTGCCGGTTTATGCTATGCGGAGTTTGCTTCCATGATACCTATCGCCGGCAGTGCTTATACGTATGCCTATGCGACTCTGGGTGAGTTTCTTGCCTGGATCATCGGCTGGGATCTTATCATTGAATATCTTTTTGCATGCTCTGCTGTTTCGGTTGGATGGTCGGGTTATATGGTGAGTTTTCTGGCTGATTTCAATGTTCATATGCCTGCTTTCCTTACAGCCCCTGCCGGATCTATACTGATAAATGTTCCTGATATAGGGTGGAGACCCGAAACCTCATCACTCATAAAGGAGCTGGCCGGCAAAGGGATAAACCCTGACTCACTTCAGCATATCACGGCCATCTGTAACCTGCCTGCCATGTTCATTATCGCCCTTCTCACAATGTCACTGGTCATTGGCATCAGGGAATCGGCAATTTTAAACAATATCATGGTTATCGTCAAAGTGGGTGTGATCATCCTGTTTATCATCACAGGATTTTACTTTGTAAAATATTTTAACTGGCATCCTTTCATACCGAAAAATACAGGTGGATTTGGTAATTTTGGCTGGTCGGGTATATTCCGTGCATCCGGAGTAATATTCTTTGCCTATATAGGTTTCGATGCGGTTTCAACAGCAGCCCAGGAAGCCAAAAATCCCCAGCGCGACATGCCTGTCGGAATAATGGGATCGTTAGGTATTTCTACAGTCTTATATATCCTGGTAGCTCTTGTTCTCACGGGGATTGTCAGCTATACCCAATTGAATGTCGCCGATCCGATGGCTGTTGGCGTCAACGCCATGGGGCAGAAAATGTTCTGGCTTCGACCGATAATCAAGATTGCCGCTCTTGCAGGCTTGAGTTCTGTCATACTGGTCCACTTGCTGGGCCAGCCCAGGATATTTTATTTCATGGCTAAAGATGGCCTTTTACCGCCTGTCTTTTCAAAAATGCATCCGCGTTTTAAAACTCCATTTGTCAGCACTATCCTTACGGGATGTGTGGCCATGATTATTGGCGGTATTTTACCTCTTGACGTTTTAAGCGAACTGGTTTCTATAGGCACCCTGCTTGCCTTTGTTATTGTATGTGTCAGCATCATTGTTCTGCGTAAGACACGACCGGATGTAAAAAGGCCATTCCGCACGCCGTGGGTTCCCCTGGTGCCCATTCTTGGTGCAGTTGTTTGTCTGGCAAATATGGTGTCTCTGCCCCTGAGCACCTGGTGGCGGCTTCTGATATGGATGGGAATTGGATTTGTTATTTATTTCACTTACGGAATACGCAAAAGCAAACTCAGAAAGACAAACTGAAAATATGTCTGATTCAATTAGCAAAATCCTTGAAACCGGACTTAAGCGAATTGTCATTGCCGGATGTGGTTTTGCAGGATTAAAAGTTGCTATGAAATTGTCGCGGCATGATTTTCAAATCATTGTCCTGGATAAAAACAACTATCACCAGTTTCAGCCGCTGTTATATCAGGTGGCTACGTCGGGACTGGAGCCCAGTTCAATATCCTTTCCGCTGAGGAAGATCTTTCATAAATGGAGCCATATCCATTTCAGGATTGCAGATGTGAAAACAATTGATCCCGGAAAAAATGTCCTTTACACTTCAATTGGCAGCCTGAAATACGACTACCTGGTACTGGCCTCCGGCACCGGCACTAATTTTTATGGCATGAAAGATATTGAAAAGAATGCCATAGCCATGAAATCGACTTCTGAGGCGCTTTATATCCGTAACGTCATTCTTCAGAATTACGAATGTGCGATGTGCATGGATGATCCCGAAGAGGTGAAAGCTAGGATGAATATAGTCATTGTTGGTGGAGGCCCCACCGGTGTCGAACTCGCCGGTGCGCTGGCGGAAATGAAAAAATTTGTCCTGCCGAAAGATTATCCTGAGCTGGATTTCAGCTTCATGCATATTTATCTGATGGAAAGCAGCCAGCGGCTGCTGAATGTCATGCGTGAGAAATCATCAGCAATCGCTTTACGTTACCTGAAGAAGTTAGGTGTCGATGTGGTTTTAAATGCTATGGTCGGCAGCTATGATGGTTATGAAGTGACATTAAAGAATGGGAATACGTATCGTTCCCGCACATTGCTGTGGGCTGCAGGGGTGAAGGCAAATCCGGTTCAGGGATTGGCTGCAGATTGTTACGGACCTTCAGGGCGTATGATTGTGGATGAATTCAATAAAGTACCGGGTTATAGTAATATTTTTGTCATAGGCGATCTGGCCCTGATGCGAACTGCGGAGTATCCCAATGGCCATCCCCAGGTGGCTCAGGTTGCCATACAGCAGGCCAGGCTGTTGGTATCAAACCTGGTGAATGCCTCAAAAGGAAAGGAATTCCACCGGTTCAGATATAAAGATAAAGGTACGCTGGCCACTGTGGGACGTAACCTGGCTGTTGCTGATTTTCCCCATTTCAGCCTGTATGGATTTCCTGCATGGTTCACTTGGACATTTATCCATCTGATGTCGATAGTAGGTATCAAAAACCGTTTGTTTATTTTTATCGACTGGCTATGGAATTATATCACCTATGACCAATCGCTGCGATTGATAATAAAACAGGGCAAAAGCGAATGAACACCTGATAATGAGCGACACCGGAAAGTTCAAAAAGTCACTGAACCTCTTTGATTCTACTGCTATCACGATGGGCTCAATGATTGGTTCAGGCATATTCATTGTCAGTGCTGATATAGCCCGGAATGTCGGTTCCCCGGGCTGGATGCTGGTCGTATGGGCCATCACCGGGGTGATGACCATACTGGCTGCCCTGGCTTATGGTGAGCTGGCCTGTATGCTTCCTCATGCCGGTGGTATCTATGTTTATCTTCGTGAAGCCTATTCGCCGCTTTATGGCTTTTTATATGGCTGGACACTTTTCCTGGTCATCCAGTGCGGTACCATTGCTGCAGTGGGTATGGCCTTTGCCAAATTCTCCGGAGTCATCATACCCTGGATATCCGAACAGAATGTGCTTTTCAGTTTGGGTGCTTTTAAATTCAATACTACACAAGCTGTTTCGATTTTCCTGATACTTTTTCTGACCTGGAATAACACCAGGGGCATCGACCAGGGTAAACGTATTCAGAATATTTTCACTTATTCCAAGATTTTTATTCTGCTGGTCTTTATCGCCATAGGCATCTATGCTGCCAGCCGCAGCCATCTCCGTATCTTAAGTTCACCGGATTTCTGGAATGCCTCACGTGTCGATGGCGGCACCCATATTCCCATTTCCGGTCTGGCACTTCTCGTGGCTATTGGCACATCGATGGTGGGCTCACTTTTTGCTGCCGATGCCTGGTATAATATCACCTATACATCCGATGAGGTGATCAATCCCAGAAAAACCATACCCCGAAGCCTATTTCTTGGCACACTGGCCGTTTGCGTGGTTTATTTTCTCGTCAATGTGGTATATATCATTGTTTTACCGATGAATGGCTCCCCCGATGGCGCTACAGTCATGGAAAGGGGTATTCAGTTCGCCAGTGAGGACAGGGTGGCCACAGCAGCAATATATGGTATTTTTGGCCAGACGGCTGAAATCGTCATGGCTCTTGTGGTAGTCATTTCCACTTTCGGATGCAATAACGGCATAGTGCTTGCCGGCGCCCGCGTTTTTTATGCCATGGCTCAGGATGGATTATTCTTTAAGAAAACAGGCACACTCAATAAAAAGGGAGTGCCGGCCTTTTCATTGGGCATCCAGGCTTTATGGAGCATTCTGTTATGCCTCACAGGCACCTACAGCCAGTTGCTGGATTACGTGATGTTTGCTGCCATCTTGTTTTATATCCTCACCATTTCTGCGGTTTTTGTCCTGCGAAAAAAACGGCCGGAGCTTGACAGGCCTTACAAGGCATTTGGATTCCCCGTATTTCCTGTACTCTATATTATCGCCTGCCTGATTATCCTTATCGTCATTTTACGCTATAAGCCCCTCTTTACCTGGCCTGGATTGCTTATCGTGCTGGCAGGTATTCCTGTTTATTTCATCTGGAAAAAATATTCGTCCGGTAAAAAGAATTCTACTTAAAGGGTCACATAATCCTGTTTTTTTGATTAATGGTTGATGAGCCGGATGCCTGGCACCGGTTTATCATATAAACCATGAAACAACTGCTAAAGGATTATCTCACTTTTACAAAGAGGGAACAACGCGGCATCTTTATCCTGTCGTGCCTGGTATTTCTGGTTATTTTGGGCAATACATTCACACCATTATTCATTCGGAGAGAGAAGTTTGATTTTTCGACCTTTGAAACTGAAATTGCAGCCTTTTATCAGGCTGTTGAAGCTACTGAGAGCCGGCCTGATACCTTGAATTCGAATAAAAAATTTAATGTTTATCCCAAAAGTCAAGCCGGCCTTCCGGCAGTTCAATCTCTAAAGCAGAATGAAATCATTGTTGAAATCAATTCTGCTGACTCGGCAACATTTGACAAACTGAGGGGCATAGGACCCAAATTCGCCCAGCGGATCATAAAATACCGTGACCTTCTCGGAGGATATTACTGCAGGGAGCAGTTGCTGGAAGTGTATGGCATGGACAGTGCCAGGCTCATGCCTATATGGCAGAATATTTACGCCGACACGGGTCTGATCCGTAAACTGGATATCAATAAAGCATCGTTCAGCGAGCTTTTAAGGCACCCCTATCTGGAAATGGATGTAGTCAAAGCCATTACCAGACACAGAGAGAAATCCGGCGATTTTCATTCCATAGGGGAACTGCTTGATCTGAAATTGGTCAATGACAGTATATATAGGCGAACAAGACCTTACCTCATGGTCAGGGATACGTTGTGACCATTTCAAAATTTTTGAGATGTGGCGTGAGTGAATCCTGATATAATATTTTTCATACATTTGTCCATGATCGTCTTTTCATATATTCATTGGTAATTATCGAGTAATGAGCAGTAGATATCCCCGAACGTTCTGGTCAGCCAATTTCATGGAGTTATTCGAACGATGGGCATGGTATGGCATGTTCATGGTGCTGGCCTTATATCTGACAGGTTCACGTGATACTGGCGCCCTGGGCTTCTCACAATCTCAAAAGGGTTTGCTGATAGGAACCGTCGTCATGACCCTCTATTTTTTACCCATAATCACCGGTGCGATAGCCGATAAATTCGGGTATAAGCGTGTGCTGATCATCGCGTATCTGATCCTGATTTCAGGTTATTACCTCTTGGGGCAATTCACCTCCTATACCGGCATGTTTTTCATCTTCTTCTATGTGGGCATTGGCGCCGCTCTGTTTAAACCAATCATCTCTGCCACCATTGCAAAAACTACCAATAATGAAACCTCCTCTATCGGTTTTGGCATTTTTTATATGATGGTCAACATTGGCGCTTTCATAGGCCCTGTTTTCGCCTCCAAGCTCAGGGCATTTAATTGGGAGTATGTATTCATCATGTCGGCGCTCATCATCTGTGTAAACATGTTCATTGTCATTTTTTTGTATAAGGAACCACCCAGACAGAAAAATGTAGATTCTCTGGGAAAATCCATTTCCCAGGTCTTTAAAAATATATTCACAGCTCTCACCGATTTCAAGTTCCTGGTTTTTCTTCTCATCGTCATTGGTTTCTGGGCTATGTATAATCAGTTATTTTATACACTTCCGGTATTTATTGACCAGTGGGTAGATACGACAGGCATTTATCATGCGCTGGCCTCGATTTCACCCAGGCTGGCATCTGCCATTGGAACAGCCCAGGGAACCATTGCCCCTGAAATGCTTTCAAACGTTGATGCCTTTTATATTGTGTGTTTTCAGGTCCTCGTCTCATCCATTGTCATGCGTTTTAAACCATTAAATGCCATGATGTCGGGTTTCCTGGTCAGCTCTATTGGCATCGCCCTGTGGTTTATCACTCAGAATGGTTTCTATCTGTTCTTATCTCTATTGATTTTCGGACTGGGAGAAATGTCGAGTTCTCCAAAAATCACTGAATATATCGGACGAATAGCCCCCAAGGATAAGATAGCCTTGTATATGGGTTGTTCTTTCCTTCCTATGGCCGGTGGGAACTTCCTTGCAGGTATTCTGTCAGGGGGCGTTTATACCAGGATGGCTGACAAAATCACCATCCTGCAGGCAGAAGTGGCATCAAGAGGTCTTGACATACCTGCCATATCCGATAGCTTTACTCAAAACGATTATATCAACAGGGCGTGTGAACTCATGGGAATGAATCAGCATGAACTCACCTATATGCTCTGGAATACCTATCATCCATCCAATATCTGGGTGGTCTTCACCGGTATTGGCGTAGCGACGGCAATAGCCCTGTTTCTTTACGACAGGTTATGGCTTAAGAGCAGAAAGTAGTTATCAGGACTGCCCCGGGTCGGAGTCACTCCGGCTCTTATAATGATAGGTGACTTTCATCTCCTGCCTGTTACTGTTGTCGGAAGTTTCATCCTGACTTGGTGAACCGGTGTCATGAGCATCATCTTCCTCGTCTTCCTCATCTTCCCAATCATATTTTTTTCTTTGGGGACCGGATTTACGGTAGTAAAAAGCCATGATTAATCCTGAAACAAATCCCATCAGATGTGATTCCCACGAAATCTCCCTGTCAGGGAAAAAGTCGGGGAATACACCCCATACAAAGCTGCCATAGAGGAAAACCACAATGAATGACACGATGGATAGGCGCATGTCTTTTCGGATTAAACCGCTGAAAATGAGGAATGAAGCCATGCCATATATTACTCCGCTGGCGCCTATATGATAGGCATCCCTGGCTATAAACCATGTCCACAGGCCGGTTGTGAACCAGATCAGCAGAACGATCTGCCAGGCAATCTCTCTGTAGAAATAAAAAATGGCAACAGTGAGCACAAATAGCGGTAAGGAATTAGCCGCCAGGTGCGAAATGCTGCCATGTATCAGTGGTGCAGTGATGATGCCTATGAGCCCCGATAATTTCAGGGGAGAAATGCCAAGAAATCCCAAATCAATACTGAAGAGGACCTCTATGCCCCGGATCAGCCAGATAAGAACCAAAAGAATGGATGGGAATACCAGGCTGTTAATGAATCCTCTCTTTTCCTGATCCATATGTCCGGACCTTGGATTGTTAAAGTGTGTTAAAAATCGAAATGTTACTAAACCAAAGGTAACGCAAAATGTTAAACTTTAAGCATCTTTTTTACAATACAACATGTATAACAAGTTTATATTAGGATTTAAACAGAAATAGTTACATGCCTTTTGTGGTTTAGTGCCAATAAATGAATAATTTTGTCGACCCAATAACCCGATTAGAAATGAGCCGAATTTACCGAATATCAAGTGTCATTAAATCAGCTTTGCTGATAGCGATAGTCTTCTGCATGATGTCAGGGTATGGAAGTGCCCAGACTGCCGATCCGAAACAGACCTATCAGAAGTTGGCAGCCACCCTTCAGATCATCGATTATTTTTATGTCGATACGGTTAATGAACCTTCTCTTGTCGAAGCCGGCATTATTGAGATGCTCAAGCATCTCGACCCTCACTCGGTCTATATTTCAAAAGAGGAAGTAGAGCGTGCAAATGAACCCCTGGTGGGGAATTTCGACGGCATAGGCGTGCAATTCCAGTTATTTAAAGATACTATCCTAATTATTTCACCTGTTCCCGGTGGCCCTTCCGACAAGTTGGGCATCATGGCAGGGGATAAAATTGTCAAAATCAACGGTGAAAATGCCACCGGCTCCAATATTACCAACGACTGGGTAATGAAAAAGTTACGTGGTGATAAGGGTACCAAGGTGACAGTCTCCATTCAGCGGGGAACCAGGAAGGACCTGATGGATTATACCATTGTGCGGGATGAAATTCCTCTGAATAGTATCGATGCTACCTATATGGTCAGTTCGGATATCGGATATATCAGGCTGAACCGTTTTTCCAAGTCTTCCATCGATGAATTCCACAAAGCCATGGCCAGCCTGAAAACGCAGGGGATGCAAAGCCTTATCCTTGATCTGCGTTTTAACTCCGGCGGATATCTGAATACTGCCGTAGAACTTGCCGACCAGTTTCTTGGTAATGGGAAACTGATTGTTTATACCGAAGGATTGAAAAGTCCGCGTACGGATTTTAAAGCTACTGCCGATGGTGATTTTGAAAAGGGCAAGCTGCTCATCATGATTAATGAAGGATCTGCCTCGGCCAGTGAAATTGTATCAGGAGCTATACAGGATTGGGACAGGGGCATTATCCTCGGGCGGCGTTCCTTTGGCAAGGGCCTTGTACAGAAGCCTTTTAAGCTCCCCGATGAGTCGGTCATCAGGTTAACTACAGCCAAATATTATACACCCACAGGCCGTTGTATCCAGAAACCCTATGACGAAGGCCTCGATGCCTATAATAATGACTTTGAAGAAAGAATGAAAAAGGGGGAAATGGTTCATCCCGACAGCATTCATTTTCCGGATTCACTGAAGTATTACACCCCTGCACAGCGCGTGGTGTACGGCGGCGGCGGCATTATGCCCGATGTCTTCGTCCCCTACGATACTACCCACTATTCAAACTATTACATTGACCTGCGAAGAAAAAATGTCTTCAATAATTTTGTGCTGGATTATCTGAATGCTAACCGCCAAACCTTACATAATGAATACCGGGATTTCACAACCTTTGATCAGAAATTTACCGTCGATGACAAAATCATCCAGGAATTCATGGATTATGCTGAAAAAGCCGGCGTTACGAAGGATGAAAAAGGTTTCAACGACTCAAAAAATGAAATAATTTTTGGCATCAAGGCATTGTTTGCACGTAATTTGTTTGATTATAACGCCTATTTTAAAATTATTAACCAGATCGATGATGATTTTATCAAGTCGGTCGAAATCATGAAAAATAACACCATGTTCGATAAGCTGAGTATAAATTACTGAAATAATTAAGACATCCCACAAAAATATTTGACTTATTCAGATTCGGAAAATTCACCATAATCATTAATTTTGCAGCGGAAAATGAAAATCAAAACTTTAAACCTTACATATATGAAAAAATTGGCTTTTTTATTTGGATTAGTTCTGTTTACACTGTTTTCGGTCAATGCCCAGACAACAGCGACTGATACCCTGAATGCCGCTGACATCAAATTCGATAAGCTGGAACATGATTACGGCACCATTACTCAGAATGGCAACGGGGATTGTGAATTCACATTTACGAATACAGGCAAGGAGCCTCTGGTTCTTACCAATGTACGTTCATCATGTGGTTGTACGGTGCCCAGTTGGCCACGACAGCCTATCCTGCCGGGAAAAAGCGACAAGATCATGGTTAAATATTCCACCAGCCGTTTGGGCGTGATTAATAAAAGTATTACTGTGGAGTCCAATGCCAAAACAAATCCCGTCACACTAAAAATAACAGGTAATGTCGTTGCTCCTCCGAGTGAGACCTTACCTGAGAAAAATGTGGATCAGAACTCCACTCCTACGCCAAAGTAATTCCATAACTGCTATGCCCCAAATTTCAGATAAGGGACGACGGATGCCTCCGTCGCCCATTCGTAAGTTGGTCCCCTATTCCGATCAGGCCAAAAAACGTGGTATAAAAGTCTATCACTTAAATATCGGTCAACCCGATATTGAAACCCCGGAAATAGCCCTGAGAGCTATCCGGAATTTTGACCAGAAAGTGGTAGCCTACAGCCATTCAGCCGGAATACTGTCGTACCGGGAGAAACTCACACAATACTATAAAAAGAATAACATCGATATCACGCCCGAAGAAATCATCATCACCACAGGTGGGTCAGAAGCTATTCTTTTTGCCATGGGCTCATGCATGGATGCAGGGGATGAGATCATCATCCCCGAGCCGTTTTATGCCAATTACAATGGTTTTGGCATCAGCATGGGTGTGACCGTGAAGCCAATTCCTTCAGAAATTGAAACCGGTTTCGCTCTTCCGCCCATAGCGGGCTTTGAGAAGTCCATCACACCACGTACAAAGGCCATCATGATCTGTAATCCGAATAATCCGACGGGTTACCTTTACTCAAAAGAGGAGCTTGATATGCTCAAGGATTTGGCTCTGAAATATGATCTGTTTCTCTTTGCTGACGAGGTATACAGGGAGTTTTGCTATGATGGGAGCACCCATCACTCGGTCATGCACATGAAGGGGGTTGAACAGCATGTGGTCCTGATGGATTCGGTATCGAAACGTTACAGTGCCTGTGGATTCAGGATCGGAGCGCTGATATCGAGGAACCGCGAGGTGATGCTGACAGCGCTGAAGTTTGCCCAGGCACGGCTTAGCCCGCCGACATTCGGACAGGTCGCAGCTGAAGCTGCCATCGACGTTCCCGAAACATATTTTGAAGGCGTATTGAAAGAGTACCATGCCCGGCGGAATGTGGTGGTGGAATGCATTAACAAAATGAAGGGAGCTTTCTGCCCTGTGCCTAAAGGTGCATTTTACGTTGTCGCCCGGCTGCCCATCGACGATTCCGATAAGTTCTGCCAGTGGCTGCTCGAAGGCTTCGATTACAATAAGGAAACCGTCATGCTTGCCCCTGCCACAGGTTTCTATGCAACCAAAGGCAAAGGTCTGGATGAGGTGCGCATCAGTTATGTTCTGAATGTCGATGACCTGAAGCGGGCAATGAAATGCCTCGAGGAAGCCCTGAAGGTTTATCCCGGTAGAACGATATAATTGGCCTCACCCCCGTCCCCCTCTCCCCAAGGAGAGGGGGTGAAAGGGGTGAGGTGGTTTGGTCAAGTTCCCCGTAGGATCCCACTTTATCTGAAATCCGGATAAAGCAAATATTTTTTCCTGACCACCTTAAACGCATCCAGCCCCTGTTGCCATGTGGCTTTGATATCCTCTTCACTTTTCCCGGCAATGATCTGTTCGCGTAGCGAAGAATTTCCGGCCAGTTTATCGAAATAGTCATTGAAAAAGGAGGGCAGATCCTTCAGGAACTCATAATAGTATATCAACCATGAAAGATGAAGGCGGCGCTCTTTCTGGCATACTTCCTTTGCGAAACCAGTAAGACTTCCTCCAAGACAATAGACACCCTCGTAGGGTGGGTGCCTGGCTCCCGGTCTGCTTTCAGGTTTAAAGGCATAACTGCCAATGACAAAATGAGGGTGTCCGAGCACCTGAAACGGATAGTCTGTTCCCCTTCCGACACTTACTACCGTTCCTTCAAAAAGAGCCAGTGAAGGGTACAGGCACACCGCATCGGCATTGGGCAGGTTAGGGGAGGGCCTGACAGGCAGATCATACCGGCATGAATGATCATATCCTTTCAACGGCACCACACGTAAATCAGCTTTTATGCCATCTTTCAGCCACCCTTCGCCGTTTACCATCCCGGCATATTCGCCGATGGTCATTCCATACACAATAGGTACAGGATACAATCCCACAATGGATGCATACTTTTTTTCCAATACCGGCCCGTCCACATAATCACCGTTGGGATTGGGCCTGTCGAGGACAATGATTGGAATGCCTTGTTCTGCGCAGGCTTCCATCACGTAAGTCAGCGTCGAAATATAGGTGTAGAATCGCACACCCACATCCTGGATATCGAAAAGGATGATATCGATGCCTGCCAGATCCTCTTTTGTCGGTTTATAATGATCGCCATAGAGCGAAATAACGGGTACGCCGGTGGTTTTATCCACCTGGTCCTGAATCGGCTCTCCCGCATCTTCCATTCCCCTGAAGCCATGTTCCGGGCTGAAGACCTTCACCACGTCCAAACCGGCACCCAGAAGACTGTCGACCAAATGCGTCTGGTTAATAAGCGAAGTTTGGTTCGCGACGACTGCAATTTTTTTGCCGGTTAGCCATGGGAAATAGATGTCGGTTCGTTCGGCACCGGTAATGATGGTGCACGCCTGATCTTTACTCTCTTGACCGGAGTTTCCGGAATATGGGTTTATGCAAAAGTGAAAATCCGTCAGAAGGAGTAAAACGAATGAAAACAGCTTCATATCAGATAAATCAAATCAGCTTATGAACATAGTCTCTATTGGCAATCCTTAATTATTTTGGTTCATCGCAATAATCCGTACCTGAGGTTAGAATTCGTGATTTGAATTACCCCGGACTTCAGGCCGGGATTTTCAGGCAGCTAAATTGAACTTTGGCTTTAGCCCTAAACAAAGGCATCAAATCAGAATGTAAATAAGGTTTTGGGCTAAAGCCTGGTTTTGTGTGGTTTTTTTAACCCCGCGCTAAAGCACGGGGTAATTCATTTCCCCAAGCTGAAGCATGGGGTCATTTACCTGGGTTACCCTAAAAATACCCATTTTCGTGATGCTTCATTATTTTCTTAATATTCAATCAACCTGTGACAGAATAGCCACATAATTTTTCCCGTATTTTTTTGCACACTTCGGACAGGTTGTATACCACATGTACAACTTTTTGACATTATATCCTTTCGATTTGGCGATATTTTCAAAGTCTTTACACCATTTCCCCGTATCCCTGAAAGGACCTTCATAGACTTTGCAATAAAATTTACCGCTCAGAGTCGTATTTTCAGCACCCGGTACGTCCTTGTCAACTGCAAGATAGAGATCCATATTCCATTTGGAAGTATGATCCGAGAGGCAAAGCCAGTCGGGCATCGTTGCCCCGGCCTCAGTTACTTTTTTATTGAATTTTTTCATCACTCTGCTAAAGTTGATGGGCATGTAGAAAAAAGTGCATACCCTATCCTTAATGAACTTCTTATTCTCCCATATAAATGTTTTATCATCCCATAAAGTAGGATTAAACGGGGGACAGCAGATGGAATTTTGTTCTGGTTGCGATGTCATAATAGCCTCCTTGTTTTAGTTGATTGTTCTTAAAATGAAATATTTCTGATTTATTCTGGTAAAAGTAACTCTTTTTATGTTTATGATTACAAACGTCTGGCAGTATGTGCAGTTGCCGATTTCATGGCGCAGACTTGTCTATTTACACTGAGCTTCATAATTGCTTGCACATTAATAGACCCGCCAACCCTGCAATTGCATATACTGCGTGTGTGTGCCGTCATGCATTTTTAGATTTCGTCAGTCAATTAGTCCTTTTCTTATATGCAAAACACTTGAATTCTTTATTAGCCCTTTGGTCATATCGTGTCATAATACATATCATTTCCTCATTAGGATCTTCATCATTTATGCAAGTAAGGCATAAAGATGGTTTTTTAATTAATTCAGTATTAATCTCATATCCCTCATCATCAAAAAATCCTGCAATCTGTGTTTTGTCCATTTCAACTATGTGTTTGCGGCCTTTTTTGCTTTCATTTTTTTTTAAGGCCGAATCAATCTCGTAAGCATCAATTGGATAACTTTCACCTGTTATGCAGGTAAAACAACTGTTACCGACTGATGCTGAACCAATAACCCAAATATCATTACCGCAAGAACATTTTACACCTTTTTTATAATCTGCTAATGCAGAATTTAATCTTGTTCGTAAATCCTTTTCATTTTCAGTAGGATTATTCTCAAGATGTTTTTTTACATACGTATCGATTGAAATCGCGATAAATCCCATTGTGTTATCTTTTCGTTACAAATTGTGAACGAGCTTTCCCATCGTTTTTAATTCCTCTCATTTTGCAATATTTAATCAACTCATCTATATCCACTATAAAATCATTGACTCTGAATCCTCGTATACTGAGCTCCTTTTTTGTTTTTAAGTATGCTTTGTGCCACTCTTTCCATGTATCATGCATACTTTCCCTGTCGTCAATTGATTCCAGGAATCGTTTCCAATCTTTCTCAAGATAATATGCTATATTTATAGAATGTATCATATTTTAGGCTTTTTGCATGCGGCTTATGGGGGTAGTATATTTCTTTATTTTTTAGTATGAAATTCAATGTCCTTTCCCTCTGATCTGACTTTTCTGACTTTTTCCTGTAGATCCTCCGGCAATGAATCAACTGGAACTATAAATCCATTAAACATTACCAGATCATTATAGGGATTATTTTTTTGCATGTGACTTGTTGAAAACTCACTATTATAATAATCCATTTTTAATAAATCTCTGATAAACTTGGATTTTGAGCCAGTTGATGATTTATTTGTTCCGAAAAAATCGTTAATCTCATCAATTGTGACATATGGGTTGAATGATTTATCGAATAAAAAATTAATGGTTCCAAGAGCATGAATAACCGCAGCAGCCCATATTTCAATCTTTCCGGTCATAAATGGCACATCTCTTTTTCTTCCGAGTTTATCTAAAAGTCGTTCAGATAGTACAAAATACTCATCATCAAGTTTTTGTGAACAAAATTCTTTTATCAAATTAAGAATTTGATTTTTTTTGCTTTCGATTGCTGATTTATCTTTTTTCTCCATTTGGGATTAAGTTTAAGTTTTATTATGTATTGCCACTAAAAACAATGTATGTGCTGCAGTATAGCGTTAATTTGTTTTACAAGTGAATGAATTCACATATCAAAACGCCAACTTGGAAGCCGCACCACTATATTTTTATACTGTACAAATTATCTGCATGAATTTCAAACAAATATATGTCATCTCAATAAGATTAACAAATCATGTCGAAAATTTTACGTTAACGTGGGAATGAGATTTGAAGGCAGGTAAATAATATTTTGATCTGCTGGAGATTGAATAGTTCTGTATTTAAAGATTCGTTTCATAGATGCAGACTTTTTAAATTATTTCTTTTCTTAAATGCCTTAGGGTTTGCAGGCGGGGCGGGGAATTAATTTGAAAATTTGAGAATTTGAAAATTAGTCAAATAGTCAATATGGCAACTTAGATGTAATAGTAAACAATACGCAGCAGACGCTTATGTTTAATGTCTTTAACTTCGAAGATTATTTCGCCTTCTACTTCGAATGTTCGATATTGGATATTCAAGGAGTGGGTCGCCCAAAACCCAGGCTGTCCTTTTCTTTCGTACTTTCTGGAGTTTATCCCGTCGAAAGACGGGAGACAAATAAAAGAAAGTACAGAAATAGAAAAACATTCTTTATCCATTTCTCTTTTTCATTGAGCATCATCTCTTTTCGCATAAAAACATACTCTGAATTCGCGCAATTAAGATTATTCAACATTTTCGATTAATTTTGAAACCCACGATTAAAATCGTGGGCCAGGTAAATCATTCGCAATTAATTTCACCCACGATTTTAATCGTGGGCCAGATAACAATTGAAAATTTAAAATTTAAAATCGAAAATTGAATTTTGAACTTTTTATAGCGCGTCGTATTGTATCCAAAAGCGAAGCCAGCTTTTCGCGTCCGATCATCCGTATTACCATCCTGAGCATCGTCCTTGGACTGGCTGTCATGATCATCTCAATGGCCATTGTCACCGGCTTTCAGCAGCAGATACGTAACAAGGTCATCGGCTTCGGAGGACATATTCAGATATGCCGTTACGACATGAATGCCTCCTATGAGTCATCACCGGTTGAGAAGAACCAGGATTTCTATCCTTCCCTTGAAGACATCCGGGGTGTAAAGCACATACAGGTTTATGCCATCAAGGCCGGCATCATCAAGACGGAAGACCAGATACAGGGTGTCGTACTCAAAGGTGCCGGCAGCGACCACGATTGGTCCTTCTTCAGCGATAAAATGGTCGCGGGAAATATCTTATCCGTCAGTGATACCGGCAAAACCGACGATGTCATGATTTCAAAAAAAATCGCCGCAAAGCTGAAATTCAACGTCGGCGATGACCTCCGGATGTATTTTATCATCGATAATACAACCAGGGGCCGGAAATTCAGGGTCGCCGGCATCTTTGAAACCGGACTCGATGAATTTGATAACACCTATGTGTTTTGTGACATTGGACACATCCAGAAGCTGAATAACTGGACAGCGGACCAGGTGTCGGGCTTTGAAGTGCTCATCGATAATTTCAGGGACCTCGACAAAGTTGCGGAAGAGGTTTACAGCCATGTGCCCTTTAATCTGGATGTGCAGACCATCAGGCAGCTATATCCGCAAATGTTCGACTGGCTGGCGTTACAGGATATGAATGTAGTCATTATCCTGGTGCTGATGGTCGTTGTTGCAGGTATCACCATGATATCCACATTGCTCATTCTCATCCTGGAACGAACTAATATGATCGGCATCCTTAAAGCATTGGGCACCAGGAACTGGAGCGTGCGGAAAATATTTTTGTACAATGCAGCCTGGCTCATCGGAAAAGGTCTCCTGTGGGGCAATTTCTTCGGCATAAGCCTGTGCCTGCTCCAGCAAAAGTTCGGACTTATCAGGCTCCCGCAGGAATCCTATTATGTATCGGTAGTCCCTATCAACCTCGATGTTTGGACTGTTGTTTTGCTTAACGTCGGAACCCTGTTGATTTGCACGCTCATGCTGATCGTTCCTTCGTATATCATAACCCGTATCACCCCTATGAGGGCGATAAGGTTTAATTAACAAGAATGAATAAAAAACTTGCAATCCCGACTTTGTCGGGATTTCGCTCGGCCGCGCCTCGCTCAACCTGCAACTTGCAACTTGTAACTGATTTTTAACAAACATGAAAAAAACCACCCCATTTCTCGTACTTTTTGTTATACTGACTTCCTGCTCAAAAACTGAAAGAAAGGATTACCCAATCCGGCCGGTTCCGTTCACGCAGGTGCACTTTAACGACCAGTTCTGGGCACCCAGGATAGAGGTAAACCGAACGGTGACAATACCTTTTGCCTTTAAGCAGTGCGAGTTGACTGGCCGTCTTGACAATTTCGCTATCGCCGGCGGACTAAAAAAAGGTGAACACAAGGGAGATTATCCTTTTGACGACACCGATGTTTACAAGATTCTGGAAGGCGCAGCATACTCCCTGGCCATATACCCTGATAAGGCCCTTGAGAGTTATTGCGACAGCGTGATAGGCCTGATTGCCGCTGCACAGGAGGATGATGGCTACCTCTATACCTGCCGGACCAACAAGTGTTCCCGCCTTGAACGGTGGATGGGCAAAGAACGGTGGGAGAAGCTCAACAGCCATGAATTGTATAACATGGGGCACCTGTATGAAGCTGCGGTGGCCTATTACCAGGCGACAGGCAAGAGAGCACTCCTGGATGTCGCCATCAAAAATGCCGATCTGATTGATAAGGTTTTCGGAAGTGGTTCCGGTCAGAAACAATGTCCTTCAGGCCACCCCATCATCGAAATGGCCCTGGTGAAGCTTTACAGGGTGACAGGCGCGGAAAAATACCTCCGGCTGGCGAAATTTTTTCTCGACGAAACCGGTTACGGCCACGATGGGCATAAGCTCAGCCCTTACAGCCAGGATCATATGCCTTTGAAGGAACAATCCGAAGCTGTCGGCCATGCAGTCAGGGCCGGTTATTTATATTCCGGTATTGCCGACATAGCGGCGCTGACAGGCGACAGGGAGTACATGGATGCCATCACCAGGATATGGGAAAATGTGGTTACGAAGAAATTGTATATCACCGGTGGCATTGGCGCCAGGCCGTTTGGCGAAGGTTTTGGTGAGAACTATGAGCTACCCAACATGACCGCCTACTGCGAGACATGTGCCTCCATTGCCAATGTATATTGGAACTACCGTTTATTCCTGATGTATGGCGATGCGAAATACATGGATGTTCTGGAACGTACTCTTTATAACGGACTGTTGTCGGGTGTGTCGCTCAGCGGTGACCGTTTCTTTTATGATAATCCACTGGAATCGAATGGCATACATGAGCGCCGGCCCTGGTTTGGCTGCGCCTGCTGCCCGGGAAATATCACCCGGTTTCTGGCTTCTGTGCCGGGATACGCCTATGCACAAAGTGAACATACCCTGTATGTGAATCTTTTCGCAACAGGCACAGCCCAGATGCAGATGAATGGCCGGAAGCTGACAGTCATCCAGGAAACAGGATATCCATGGGACGGGAAGGTACGGCTGACCATATCACCAGAGAGATCATCCAGGTTTTCAGTCTGTATACGTATACCTGGCTGGGCCGGCAATCAACCTGTGCCGGGCGATCTGTATTCTTTCCCCGATCAGAATGATGAAGTCATCACACTTAAAGTGAATGGCGAAGACCTGCCTGTTGACCTTAAAAATGGATACGCGACGATATCTCGCAGGTGGAATGAAAACGACAACATTGAATTAAACCTACCCATGACTGTCAGGCGTGTCATTGCCAATACCCTGGTGGAGGATGATGCCGGCAAGGTTGCACTGCAATGCGGACCTGTTGTTTATTGTGCTGAATGGCCCGATTATCCTGACGGGTATGTTCTGAATGTATATCTGCCTGACACCGTAACACTTGAACAGTCCTATCGCCCTGATTTGCTGAATGGGGTCAATGTCATCAACGGTGAAGCCAATGCTGTTTTCAGGGGAGCAGGTAACGATTCTGTTGACATCAAAAAAGTGAAATTCACAGCTATTCCATACTATACCTGGGAGAACCGCCGGCCCGGCGAAATGGCTGTGTGGCTGCCACGTCAGGCTCAAGGTGCATGGATAACACCGTTGCCGACCATCGCTTCAGCAAGCAAGGTATCAAGTTCAACAGGCGATTCCATTGGCCTCAATGACCAGTTCGTACCCAAAAGGTCAAACGATAGTTCAAAGCCATTTTACTACTGGTGGCTGCGGAATGGCACGAAGGAATGGGTGCAGTATGATTTCGCTAAGCCTGTAACAGTGAGCCAGACAGAGGTGTACTGGTTTGAATTTGATCATTATGATTATGTATGCCGTGTGCCGCAATCATGGCAGTTGTTATATCACAATAATGGCAACTGGATGCCTGTCGAAAACACAACTCCTTACGGAATAGAAAAGGACAAATACAACGTACTTACTTTCAAACCGGTAAAAACTGATGGATTACGAATAGAAGTTCAGTTGCAAAACGCCAAATCCGGAGGAATCATCGAATGGAAGGTGGACTAGGTACATGTATTCCGCATTCCCTGTGTCCGTCCATTTCCCACCACCACCTGCCGGCACGGATATCTTCACCAGGTTTCACAGCCCTGGTGCATGGCTGGCACCCTATACTTGGATAGCCATTGTCGTGGAGTTTATGATAAGGTACATGGTTTTCCCTTATGTATGCCCACACCTGTTCATAGGTACGGTTCACCAGCGGATTTACCTTAATGAGGGCATTTGGGTCATCCCATTCGACAACCTGGATGTTCCTGCGTGATGGCGACTGTTCGCGGCGCATGCCGCTGACCCAGACATCCACACCATGAAGAGCCCTTTTCAGCGGTTCGGTCTTCCTGATAGAGCAGCATAGCAAGCGGTTTTCAATGCTCTCATAGAACAGGTTGACACCCTTTTCATTGACCATATTCTCGACCTTATTAAAATCAGGGAAATATACCTCTATATTCAGATCATATTTGTTTCGCGTAATGTCAAGAATATCATAGGTCTCCTGGAAATGCCTTCCTGTATCGAGAGTGAAAATCCGGACGGTTTTATCGATGACCGAGATCATATGCGTAATAACCTGGTCCTCAGCGCTAAAGCTGGTCGAAAAGGCAATACTGTTTTTATAATTTTTAATGAAAAAGTTTAGCACTTCTTCCGGTGAAGAATCTTTTAACTGATTATTGAGATGTTCACTTTGTACTTTATTCATTTCCTCAGATAATGGGCGGCAAATGTATTCAATTTTAAACGACTAACGAAAAACAATTAAATCCATAAAAAGTTTATTTTACGTAGATTTATTAATCCGTGATCATCCGTGTCCTCTGTGTCCTATTAATTTAAAAATTGAATAACTTTGAAGATAATATTCAATAACGAAATGAAAAAGACCGACAAGCTCAAACACACGCGCTATATTTTATCCATGAAGATCATTGAACTTGAATCCAAACAAAAAAGGATGAAACTGACAAAAAATGAGATAGCGGAGTTAGAGATACTCAAGGATAAGGTGGAAGAACTGAGCAGACAAATCAATGATCAATGAGCAATGATCAGGGACCAATAGGAATAATGTTTTTGGCAGAGAATAATTTTTTTAAATACGTTTAAGGATTATGAAATATCCCGGAATTGTTTTGATTGTTTTTTTGCCATTCATTTCATTTGCACAGGAGATACCTTATAATCTGAATCCTGACTGGCAATCGACGCCTTTGAGTCAGGTGGCCACCGGACTTGGGTTGGCTGACATCAACGGCGATGGATGGAAAGACATTATCGTGGCCAATGGTAATGACCAGGCGCGACAGAAGCTGGTGGTCTATTATAACAATGGCGATGGGACTTTTCCCCTGGCTCCGTCGTGGCAATCTTCTGATGTCGATTATCATGGCCATCTGGCTGTGGGTGATATCAATAAAGATGGATGGAATGATGTGGCCGTTTCGGTATATTTAGGTCCGTCAGGCTTTGGCAGTCCCGGCAAGGTAAAAGTCTATTATAACCAGGGAGGACAATTGGAATCCTCGCCTTCGTTTGTCTCCGATCCATTTTATACGTTCAGTTGTGCCCTTGGCGATGCCGATGCAGATGGCGACCTTGACCTGGCAGTTGCCTGCGGTGAACCGTATCATAACATCATCGACAAAGGACGTATTTTTATCAATAACAACGGTTTATTCACCAACGTCGATGTGTGGGAATCAGCCATCGACATTGGCGCTGCAGATGTGGAATTCGCTGATATGGATGGAAATGGATTTACCGATGTGGTATTTGTCTGCGAGCCGAACAGAAGTTACATCTTCCTGGCCAGCAATTCAGGATACATTCAGAGTGCTCCTGCCTGGCAGACTGCAGAGTCAAGTCTTTTCATCAATTCGGTGGATATTGGCACTTTGCAGGCAGGCCAGCTGCCGTGTATGGTCATGACCGGTAACGACCAGCATGGCGGCGATGGCAAAATACGGCAATATATATTTTCCCTGCCTTTTCCTGAAGCTTCTTATGCTGCATGGACATCAATGTACATAGGTTATGGTTCAGGTATTCTCCTTGCAGATGTCACCCGTGATGATACCCTTGACCTTATTTATGGCGGATGGTGGCTCCCAATGGAGATCCTCGTGGGAAACGGTGTGGATTTTGCGACTGTTCCGGCCTATACATCCAACACAGCATCAGTGGTTGAAGCCATCCAGATGGCTGACCTTGGACAGGAAGGCCTTGTCGGGGATATTGATACCATCACCATCCAGCAACTTGAAGCGGCTGTTGTCACCCTTCAGCATCAGATCATCGAAGAAATTCGGTATGTCATGATCAATAACGTGCTGATCGATCCGGCCAATTACTCCTCCCTGCCAAACAGGAACCTGGTATTTTTTAAAAACCGCCTTTTCCAGGGTGACCAGGTGACCATTGCCTACAAATACTGCCTGGATGGCGATATAGTCATTACAAACTGGGATTCGAATGTCGGGAATTACATCTTTTATAATACAAATTCGCCTGTCGGCATTAAAGATATAAACGCTGCAGCAGGTGATGTATGGACGTCCGATATCTATCCCAATCCTGCCTCAAAAGAGATCAGCTTGAAATACGGCATTATAAATGACAGTTACATAATTGTTTCCATTGCTGATATGACAGGCTATACTGTCAAAGTCATCAGTGAAGGATTTAAAAAATCAGGGGAATACGATATAAAATATGATGTTTCCGACCTTACTGAAGGATGCTTTTTAGTAAACTTTTCTGCCGGTGAAGTGTTTATATGTAAAAAGTTAATCATAATGCATTAGGTTCTTTGTTAACCGCAAAGGACGCAAAGGAGGCGCAAAGGAGGCGCAAAGGACGCAAAGTCAATTCACGATCTCTGCGACCCTTCTATGATCTCTGCGGTTTAGTAAAGAACATATTTCTTGATAGAAACCAACCATGAATATCCTCAGATTTAAGACTTCAGTAAATTGTTATAACTGCATCCGTGCAATCACACCCTATCTGAATAAGGTTGCAGGAATCACATCGTGGCTTGTAGACATTGATGATCCGGCAAAGATTCTCACTGTCGAAGGTGATTCAGTAAAAGCAAGTGATATTGTAAAAGCACTTTCCCAGGTGGGCTACAAAGCCGAACAGCTCGACTGACATGTTACCGGTAAAAAGCATATACCCTGTCGAAGGTATGACCTGTGCAAATTGCGCCGGTAGCGTTGAAAGACGCCTGTCGGCCATGAAGGGTGTTAAAAAGGTCAACGTTAACCTGGCAGCCAACCAGGTACAGGTGGAATATATTCCTGATCATACAGGACCTGAGAATATGAAGAAAGCACTGGATGAGATTGGCTATACGCTTGTCATTGATGAGACTCTCACTGCCGGAGATATTGAACAGCATGAGATTATCAGGTTGAAACGGTCACGGACGGCAACCTTACTGGCAATTATCTTTAGCTTGCCGGTATTGATCATAGCCATGGTTTTTCCTGCCATTCCCTATGCCCGTTGGATAATGTTGATCCTCACAATTCCTGTGGTTGTAATAGGGAAGAATTTTTATATCAACGCCTGGAAAAGAGCCCTGCATCTTACAGCAGGTATGGACACCCTGGTTGCCATCGGCACCGGGGCAGCCTTCATTTTTAGCCTGTTCAACACCATATTTCCTTCTGCGCTTACGGGGCCAAATATGGAATCGCATGTGTATTTCGAAGCCTCTGCCGTTATCATTTCACTTGTCATGCTCGGCAAATTTTTTGAGGAACGGGCTAAATCAAGGACTTCCACCTCCATAAAGAAGCTGATAGGGTTACAGGCGAAGAGCGCCCGGGTTATAAGGAATGGGATCGAGATGGAAATCCCTGTAAAGGATGTCATTAAAGGCGATATCGTCATCATCAGGCCGGGTGAAAAGATACCTGTTGACGGCGTCATTACCGACGGAACATCATTTATTGATGAAAGCATGATTACCGGCGAGCCGGTGCCTGTTGAGAAAAAAGCCGGCGATAGTGTCGTCGGGGCGACCATTAACACGACAGGCACGTTTTGTTTTATTGCCGAGAAAGTGGGAGAGGAGACCATGCTGGCACAGATCATCAGGCTTGTCAGGGAAGCCCAGGGCAGCAAAGCACCCATCCAGCGTCTTGCTGATAAAGTAGCAGGGATATTCGTACCTGTCGTTATTGTGATAGCGTCGGTAAGTTTTGCATGTTGGCTTATCTGGGGTCCTCACCCTTCATTAAGTTACGCATTCATCACGCTTGTGAATGTCCTGATCATTTCATGCCCATGTGCCATGGGGCTGGCGACTCCGACAGCCATAATGGTCGGACTCGGAAAAGCTGCCGAATCCGGCATATTGATAAAGGATGCACAAAGTCTTGAACTGAGCAATAAACTTGATGTCATTGTCCTCGATAAAACAGGAACATTGACCATCGGTAAACCGGAAGTCACCGGTCTTTTTTGGGACAACGACCTCGATCAAAAAGATAAGTTGGCAGAGGTTATTTTCAGTGCCGAATCCCTCTCGGAGCATCCTCTCGCAATTGCGATAGTGAATTATCTTGCCTCAAAGAACTTGAAAACATTAAAATTCCAGAGATTTGAAAGTCTGCCTGGTAGGGGAATCTCAATTGTTCATAACAAAAAAAATTACCTGATTGGCAACAGGATGTTCATGGATGAGAACCACATTCAATTACCTGCCACTCTTGATCTTAAAGAAAACGAGCTGAAAGATAAAATTAACAGCCTCATATACTTTGCTGATTCAGAGAAGGTTTTGTGCATTATAGCTGTGGCTGACCATCTTAAAAGTAATTCTAAATCAGCTATAGCAGAATTACAGAATATGGGCATGCAGGTTCACCTGTTATCAGGTGATAATCAGCAAACGACCGCTGAAATAGCTGGTCAGGTTGGGATTGAGCATTTCAAAGGTGATGTCCTTCCTTCCGAAAAGCTGGATTATATTAAGACTTTACAGGCAAAAGGACATAAGGTAGCCATGGTAGGGGATGGCATTAACGATTCACCCGCTCTTGTTCAGGCTGATGTCAGCATTGCTATGGGAACAGGTACGGATATCGCCATGGAGAGCGCTTCCATTACACTTATCAAAGGTGACTTGCGGAAGATCATTCAGGCAATAAGGTTATCCAATTTTACAGTCAGGACAATAAAACAAAACTTATTTTGGGCATTCTTTTATAACATCATTGGAATTCCTGTGGCTGCAGGTATTCTTTTTCCTGTCTCGGGATTCCTTTTAAATCCCATGATAGCAGGCCTTGCTATGGCATTTAGCTCGGTTTCTGTTGTGACAAATAGTCTTCGTTTGCGTCGGAAAAATCTGTGATACAGATTAATGACACTCCTGATCCGTTTTCTCAAGTTTATCGATATCAAATCCTTTTTTAGTCAGATTTCCCAAAATCGCATTAAAAACCTGTGATTCCATTGTCCTGGTTCTGCAGAGGATCCATAGGTATTTCCTGTGCGGATCGGACACAACAGCGTAAGAGTAATCGGGTGACAGGTCTATAATCCAGTAGTTGGCACGGAAAGGCCAGAAAAACTGGACCTTCAGCTTTGCGTTATTTGAACCTTTCACGACAAAGGCTTTACCGTTTATACTTGATAATTTGCCGCCGGATTTCTGACATCTGTTGGTGACAGTGACATAACCCTTTGAGGTTAATGAATATTCGGCTGTCACACAACGGCATCCTTCTTCAAACCGGACCGGATATTTGGCGATTTCGTACCATTTGCCGGCATATCTGTTGAGGTCAACTGCCGGAACAGTGTCAAGTGGCAGGTGTTTTTTTGTACAACATGAACTGAAAAGCATAGTCAGTGATATTAAGTAAGTACCAAGTCGTTTCATAGCATTATTTGGTGATGATTTTTCATTCACATCCAAATTGATTTTGTCTTCGATGGAAACAAAGTACATCTTTAAGAATTGTTTTTGAATTAATAGTTTCCATGTGATATCCTCCGTGTCCCTTGGTTTAACTAGTAAAGATAGTTAATTACAACCGTCATGTCAATGGGCTGATTGCCTATTAAAACCAGAATGTCTTTCATCCCCACCGGAATTTGTCCATATTTCAGATAACTCTCCCAAATATGCTCAATATACCACTCCGGTACAATACCCCATCTATCGTCGGCTGCTTTTCGTGTTTTGAATTCTTCCTCCGGTATCTCTAAAAATATTTTTTTATGGTATAGATCGTTGATCCTGTCGTCATAGAATGCGAGCAATCCTTCAGCGATCACCATGTCGTTTTTTTTGCACGCTTCTTTGATGGCATCATAAAACCTGGCAAAATCAATCGATTCAGGGCATTCCCAGTCAATATGATCTTTAACTTTTGGTATCTGCCCCGGAGGAAAAACAAAGTCATCCTGGCAAAGAATAGCTACTCCTTTATCCGGTAAATGTTGCTTTATCTCTGATGCCAGCTTACTTTTACCAGCAAGACTTACACCACCGATCCCGACGATCATATTCTGCCTGTTAATGCAATGTAAAATTGGGTCATCACAGAAATGGGTACTTTTAAAGCCTTTGTTTTGGGCTAAAGCCCACGTTTTCGTTCACTATCTTTTCCCAGGACTGAAGTCCTGGGCTATTTAAATCACGAATTCTAATCCCATGTACGAATTATTGTAATGATCCGTAAAATTAAGCTGAATTCTTCAATAATGGAATTTCCTGGTATCAGACTATAAGGCAAACTAAAACGGAAATTTACTGCAGATGTAAATATGCATTATCAGCGAGCTATTCAGAAATTTAATTAATTTTAATCGACTAATTACAATCCAATATGAAAAGAATAACAGGAACACTTGCTTTTTCTGCATTGCTTATTGCAATCAGCATCATCAGTCTCACAACATGGTCCTGCAGGCAAAAACCTGCTGAAAAGCCTGTCATGGTTTTCATGACCGATTCGGTGAAATTAACAGGAGAAATGTTTGACCTGGTTTTCAGCCAAGTCGAACTGGATTCTATGCGTAGTGGTTTAAATGATCAATTATCCTATTATAAGGAAATTCATGCTGTGAAACTGGATAATAGCATACCGCCGGCACTGTTGTTCAATCCCCTCCCTGCCGGATTTGTCCTCCCTAAAGATCAGTTACCCTTAGACTGGCAGCAGAAAAGGGAGGTCAGGTTACCTGATGACAAAGCTGACCTGGCATTTTATTCCGTTGCCGATCTTTCTGTTTTAATAAAGACTAGACAGATAACTTCGGTTAAACTGACGAAATTCTTTCTGGATAGGCTGAAAAAATATGGTGATACGCTGAAATGTGTCATTACCCTGACAGAGGATCTTGCTCTTAAGCAGGCGAAAAAGGCAGATGACGAGATCGCAGCAGGGATGTACCGTGGGCCGTTGCATGGTATACCTTTCGGCTTGAAAGATCTTGTTGCTGTGAAAGGGTTTAAAACTACGTGGGGTTCTGTGCCTTATAGGGATCAGGTAATAGACAGGACTGCGACTGTCGCTAAAAAGCTGGAAGCTGCTGGTGCTGTGCTCGTTGCTAAGCTAACACTTGGCGAGCTGGCTATGGATGATGTGTGGTTTGGCGGTATGACAAAGAATCCCTGGGATTTGAAACAGGGTTCCAGCGGATCTTCGGCAGGATCGGCATCTTCCGTCGCTGCCGGGCTGCTTCCTTTCGCCATTGGAAGCGAGACCTGGGGCTCTATTGTTTCACCATCAACGCGATGCGGGACGACAGGACTGCGACCTACATTTGGTCGTGTCAGCCGCGCCGGATGTATGGCCCTGAGCTGGAGCATGGACAAAATCGGCCCTATAGCCAGAAGTGCCGAAGATTGCGCTATGGTGTTCGAGGCTATCCGCGGCTCTGATGGCATCGACAAAACGGTGATAGACGCTCCATTTAATTATGATCCCAACCTTCAGATTAAAAATATCAGGATAGGGTATTTTAAGAACCTGTTTGATAAGGATGAAGATCACCCTCAAAATGACAAAAGAACATTAAATGAATTTAAAAAGCTGGGAGCCAGCCTTGTGCCGTTGCAGTTTCCCGACAGCTTGCCCGTTGAATCCCTGCAGATCATCCTGTCGGCCGAAGCAGCAGCCGCATTTGATGAGCTGACACGGTCGAACCGGGATTCATTAATGGTCAGACAATATCAGGAGGCATGGCCCAATATCTTCAGATATGCACGCTTCATACCCGCGGTGGAATATATCCAGGCTAACAGGATTAGAACTCTAGCGATTGAAG
Organism: Bacteroidota bacterium; assembly: GCA_026391695.1. Lineage (NCBI taxonomy): Bacteria > Pseudomonadati > Bacteroidota > Bacteroidota bacterium. The sequence continues at coordinate 4,192 of JAPLDP010000025.1, read as the reverse complement.
AGTTCAACAAGTTGTTTGATGACGTTGACGTGATCATCTCACCAAGCTTCACAGGTGATCAGCTTTTGCTGACCAATCTTACCGGCAATCCCTGTGTTGTGCTGCCCAATGGATTTGATAAGGATCATCATCCGACAAGCATTACGTTTATCGGGAAGCTATTCGATGAAGCATCCATCCTTGAAGTGGCAAAAATTTACCAGGATGCTACTGATTTTAATAAGCAACATCCAAAGATGTTTTTGAAATAACAAAACGGATGGCATCTTTAGATGAGATAACATCCGTTTATCTGGTCCCCAGCTGGCGCGCGTTTCCGAACGCGTGCCAGGTATCAGCGCGTTTAAAACGCGCAACTCTTTAGCACGCGTCACAGACGCGCGCTAGCATTGAAAAACCCTAATTTTGAGTTATGAAAAGTATCAATTATTGTATTTACATTACAATTTTCCTGCTTTCTGGGTTACAAATTTTTGCCCAGGAAAATATTCTGTACTATGATGATTTTAAGGATTATTCCTATTTTCCTACGGGTGAACTGGATGGATGTACTGTGCAGGTGAAGGATGGCAAATATATCATCAGTATGAGTGATAATAATACATCTTCCTTTTGTTTGATGGCTCCTTTTGAACTTGATGCAGCGAAAGATTTCAGCATCGAGGCCAGCATCCGGCAAACATCCGGTTCATCACGGCATTTTTTCGGATTGTTATGGGGGGCGGAAGATCCTGAAAATAATTACTGTTTTGTCATAAACTCCGAAGGCCAATTCATTATTGCCAGATATCAGAAATCCCGGCTGTCAACAATAGGGGAGAGTGACTCCATTGAAGCTATTCACGGCATGCAGATGCCAAATCAACTAAAAATTGATAAAAAGGCCGATACCATTGGATTTTATATTAATGACAGCCTGGTTTTTTCAACTTCTTTTCAATCATTTCTTGGATCAGGAATTGGGTTTCAGACTGAATATAATGTGTCGGTTGAAGTCGATTACATCAGGATTTGCCAGGATATCGGGATCAACGTCATCCCCGACTTGACACTGGGGCTGATAAAGGAAAACCTCGGACCTATGGTTAACTCGGAATACTATGAAGTAGCACCGCTCATTTCACCGGATGGAGAAATGCTGTACCTCGTGGTCGAAGGCGATCCCGGTAATACAGGCGATGCCGGGGATCAGGATATCTGGTTTTCGCAGTTGCAGGATGGAAAATGGACAAAACGGAAAAATATCGGATTCCCGTTAAATAATGAGGCTGCCAATGCCATCATCTCGGTCAGCCCGGATAATAACACGCTGTTGCTCATGAACCAATACGAAAGTGATGGTACACTGAAAAGTGACGGGTTCTCGATATCCCAAAAAACAACCAGTGGCTGGTCAGTACCTGTTGATGTGATGATCGAAAACTATTATAACAACTCGCGGTATGTGGATGCTTTTTTAACTGCCGATCAAAAAACCCTGATCATATCGGCAGAGCGCGATGATTCGTACGGCGACCGCGATCTGTACGTCAGCTTTTTGCAGGATTCCAGCCAATGGTCTGAACCTGTGAATCTCGGTCCGCAACTGAATACACGCGCTGCTGAGGGCGGTCCCTTTCTGGCTGCCGATGGAGTGACATTATATTTTTCCACAAAAGGACACCCGGGGTATGGTGAAGAGGATGTGTTTTTAAGCCGGCGGCTCGATGATACATGGAAAAACTGGTCGGTGCCGGAGAACCTCGGACCAGAAATAAATACTGCCGGAGGTGATGGCTATTTCACTATCCCGGCATCAGGTGAATATGCTTACCTCGTATCCGGTTCCAACACCCTTGGTGGAAGTGATATCTTCAGGATCAAATTACCTACTGCCGCCAAACCCGAGCCGGTGGTGTTGGTTTATGGGAGAGTGCTTAATAAAAAAACCAGTGAACCTGTTCAGGCCAGTATCACCATCAACGACTTTACCGATAATAAGCAGGTTGGCATCGCCAGCTCTGATCCTTCCGACGGAAGCTATAAAATCGTGCTGCCCGCCGGTAAAACGTATAGTTTTCTGGCTGAAAAGGAGGGCTACTATTCGGTCAGCGAAAATATTGAGATCACTGAGCTTGAGGAATATATCGAGATAGAGCGTAATCTGTACATTGCACCTGTCGAAGTAGGCCAGACTATCAGACTGAACAATATCCTGTTCGACTTTGACAAGGCCACTTTACGACCCGAATCTTTTCCTGAGCTGAACAGGGTGGTGAAGATGATGAATGATAATGTGACGATGAAAATTGAAATTGCAGGCCATACCGACAATATAGGCAGTGATGAATATAATAGGGTGCTGTCGGAGGACAGAGCCATTGCAGTTCGTAATTACCTGACAGAAAACAATCTCGCCCCCAGCCGCATCATTTCCAAAGGATATGGTGAATCAAAGCCGATGGCAACAAATGATACTGAAGAAGGCCGGCAATTGAACCGGAGAGTTGAGTTCACCATCCTGGAGAAGTGAAAAGATTTTGTTAGTTTCCTCCTTTAGAACACGGATTACGCGGATTACATTGAATAACACGGATGTCCTTTAATTGGCTTTCAGATAAAGAAAAAATGTAAGGAATGGGTCAACAATGCAATCTTGGGCGCTATTCCCGGTCATCCCTTCACGAAATGCTGCATGGATATAGCCTCTTTGTCATCTTTATAGTAGCGAGGATGGGAATTGAACCCATGACCTCCGGGTTATGAATCCGACGCTCTAACCACCTGAGCTACCTCGCCGAAATGGAGTGCAAAAATAAAAAAAATTTGCTCCTGAAACAGATTTTTTATTTTACATTAAAGTAGAATTCCATCTTTGATTTTTACACTGTGTTTTTAATATTTTCACTTTTAATTTTTAGTTCAATAACTGACTCCTTATAAATCACCCCTCTCTCTTTGAGTCCATTAATAATAAACCTGACACATCCCTCATCTTTACTGATATATTCAGGGGGTGAAAATCCCTTTTGCTTGTACATTCCCTTTGCGAGCATTCTTATTGCCATTGTCGCAGTGTATCCTGTGGTCCTTGCCATTGAATGGATACCTGTATGGCGGTCATATTCATCGTAAAGATCATAAATGTAACGCAATGTCTTTCCGTTCTTCATCCCCTCGGTAATGATCTTTAAGACGGTGATATCTTCATCACCTTTTTTCATCTTCCATTTTGGGAAAAGGAGCTTGGCTGTTAAATCCAGGGGTGATATTCTGGTGCCGTTAATATCTATCTTATCTGAGCTGAAAAAACCAGTATCCCTCAGCACAGCGATCTTCTCTATATGGCCTTTATAACGGAGAGTCTTTTCAGCCATATCCGGAGCATTAATGGTATAAATCAGTGTGCGGAGGCCATCGCTGTTAAAGGCTTCCAATGTTCCGGCATCCGGGAAATGGATGAGCTCGGATTCGGATAGTGCAGGCTTGATAACCACTTTCCCGTCTTCAACAAGTCTTGCAGGTCTTGTGTATTCTTCGATGACGTCGATGGGTGAAAAGACTGCTTTATATTCCCATGGCCACTCCCTGACTTTTGGCAGTCCTCCGACGTATATTCTTACTTTATCTGTACGATCAAGCATTTCGCAGACGTAACCTACCAATAAATTGCTCATACCTGGTGCCACGCCCATGTCGCAGATGGCTGTCACCCCCTTTTCTCTTGCCAGCTCATCCAGATCAAAGGGATTCTCAGAAAAGAAAGAGATATCTACAACATCCTTCCCTGCTTCAATGACGGCTCTTACTGTCCTGAATCCCATATGTCCCGGCACTGCGCAGAGAACAAGATCCTGATCACTTACCAATTCCTTCACTCTTGCCGGTTGTGAAAGATCATCACAGATGCACCGGATACTCTTATAATTTTTCAGATTGTCGAGTGATTCTTTGCTGATATCAACAACGCTGACATCAAATCCCTTTTCTTTAACCAGATCGATAGCCATTGGGCCTCCGACAAGCCCGGCACCAAGAATTATTATTCTCATAATATTATTATTTCACCCATGACTTAACCTGAATAATTCATAAATCCAAAATTCGGATAAAAAGCTATACTATTTCCAGGACGAATACAAAAAATTAGGCAAGCTGGGATAATTTGTAAGATATTGATGCAGTTTTTGTTTTGACAAAATTCATTGTTCAG
>JAPLDP010000024.1 GCA_026391695.1 Bacteroidota bacterium | reverse complement strand
CTTTTTGTACCTTTGTTGTGCAGCATGGTTTTTTGTTTTGTTTGTCACTGCTAATATATTATAAAACAATATATTAGCCAAATTTCCATGCTGCATTTTTTACATTTTTTTTAACTATTTTTTCAACTGCGAAACGTTAGTAAATAATTATTCAATATACATATTCTTGAAGTGGTAGGAGAACTGGAAGGCAAAGGAAAACAGCGAGGGGAAGGATGAAATTGAGAGTATTCATTAAACTGTGTCAAAAATTAATTCTATTACCCAAGATAATCACTAATTTTTGAAGCGTAATGTTTTTGTTCTATGCGGGGATTGTCTATTTCTCGATAATCAGCATGGAAGCGAGGTAGATGATTTTCATTAAAGCGTTTTACGAGGCAAACGCACCTTTGATTTTTATCACCTTTCTTATCAGCTGATGGTAACCTTCAATAATGTTGGTTGTATAAATAATCCAGCAGATTTCCAGAGGATATTTGAATTAATTGGACAACTTTTCCCAGTTGTTTTTCTGGGAGATGAGAATAACGTGATATTGATGACCGAACTAAACTTTACTAATGGCGATAAAATGCTTTAAACAGCTTGTTTCAGGCCAATAGAAAAAGCTATTGCGGTACCATAAAATTCCTCCTTTTTTGGATTGTTGATCACGACTAATTAAAAAGAATCTTTTATAGTAATACATTTATATACAATAAATTTATTAACAAAGACTGTTAATTTGTAAGATCATTCCTTACATCAAACTCACGATAATTTAATACCTTTGGGTACCATAAAACCGGCATACCAAATATTCATTAAATCCTAATAATTATGAAAAATTTTACACTCATTTTGTTGTCCTTTTTACTAATATCTCCCTTTATAAGTGATGGCCAATGGAGCGATGATTATCTTGAAAATACGCCCATTTCGGTGTTAAGCGGTGAGCAAACGCAACCAAAGATTGCCATCGATGCACAAAGTAATATTTTCATCACTTATTTTAATAAAGCTTCCGGCAACTATGATCTATCGATAGACTACCTTGATAAGGATGGTAACCGGAATTGGCCCCAGGCGGTTTTGGTCAGCGACCATCCGCAGTATTCATGGACTACGGATTATGACACCAGGATTGACAACAACGGGAATTGCATCACCGTTTATTCTGATACCCTCAACGGGAATCCTGATCCTTACATTTATAAAATCTCACCTGACGGGAGTCACATGTGGGGAAGCGACGGTATAATTGTTACCAATGATCCTTCGGCCGAGTACAGCCCTGTTTTATGTGTTACCACCGAAAATAACTCTGTTGTGGCCTTTACACGCATCAACGACAAATCATCGTATCCTATGGTGCTGGTAGCCTTTGATGAAAATGGCAATAAATTGTGGACAGGCAGCGAAATAGTTTTCACACCTGATGATGCATATTCCTATGCAAGCCCATATATTATACCGTCGACAGATGGTGATTTCATTGTCGTATTTTCCAGAAGCTGGGGCAGCTCCTTGTATCCTGACCGTTATATGTATGCCCAGAGGTTTCATATCGACGGTACTCCCGCATGGTCAAATGAAGCAGTTCTCAGCGAACTCGGCGGTGTATCAGCTTGGGGTGAACTGGATGTAGAACCCGACGGTAATGGCGGTGTTATTGCCGCATGGTATGATGATCGTGACAACGACATGGTTTACAGTGCTTTTGTTCAATATATCAGCTATGATGGCAATGCCATATTCGAACCCAATGGTGTTGAGCTCAGCACAAAAGCCGGCGAACATAAATTCTATCCTTCTATTGCCGGTTTTGATAATTCAGGCAATCTTTGTCTATTCTGGAAGCAGACTAATTATAACCAGAACTATGCCGGACTGTACGGACAAAAATTGAATAGTGCCGGTGAAAGGTTATGGACCAATAACGGCAAAACAATTATTCCTATCGGGTCAACCTTCGCCGACCAGATAGGCAGCGATATTGTCAATGATACCTTATATGTGATTTATGAAATTTACGGTCTTAATACCATTGACAACCGGATAAAAGCCACAAGCCTGGATAAAAACGGCGACTTTGTATGGACAGGTGAGCACGTGATGATCTCTGATCTCCAAAAACAGGTACTGCATCCGTATATGTCTGAATTTTACGGACACCAATGGATTCTGGCATGGCGCGATACAAGGTCGGACGGAGGGGATATTTATGCTCAGAATCTGAATACCGATGGAACGATCGGAATCAATGGCGTAGGAATAAATGATACAGGTCGTCCTGAAATTGAGATTTATCCTAATCCAGCCGGGAATGTTCTATATATTGAGCAAGCTGGCGGGGAAAGCATATCTGTTTATAACCAGCTGGGACAGGTCGTTCTGGAGAAAACATGCACAGGTACTAACATGCAGCTTGACATTTCCGGTATGAAATCCGGTTTATATTTCATACAACTTATACATCAGCAGGGTACAGATTCCAGGTATCTGATAGTAAAATAATCCACAAGAACTGACCTTTCGGATAGGACTTTATCTTTATAGAATGATAAGCTATTTTAACGTGAGTTCGACATAAAATTAGAACAATAATAGCTGTGGTGTATCAACTATTTCATAATGAATGGAAGGTTTTTCAGGAAGAAATGAATAGGCAATTAACCCAGAGATAAGATTGACAATGAAGTTTTTAACGCTACGATACCTGGAATGCTCAATTTGATATATGTTTTTCAGTTCATCTATAACCGACTCTATAATGGCTCGTTTACAAAGAAATATCTTGTCAGATAGGGTCATCAAGGAGTTTTTCATATTGCTTCTAATTTTTGTAATTAAATGAATTCCATCGACAAACAATGCTTCAAAGAGTTTCTGGGACAAGTATCCTTTATCTCCAAAGAGCTTGCGAATTAAAAATTGAATGATTATGATAAAATTAAATCTATCAACTGCTATTCTGGTGTTACTTCTATGTAACATTTTCCCTTTTAAATATATAGAATTAAACAATAACACATTGATTAATAATTATTTAGTGAAATATCAGAGTGATTGTTTAATTGATACAAAAATCAATGCATATACTTTAGAAACTGACTTATCAGAACTGATTGGAGAAATTGATACAGGAAATTCAGGTCCAGATTTTCATTATATCTTGTGTAATAAAGATTTAAATGAAGAATTGATCTTGTTATTTCAACCTGGCCGGATAAGAAATCATTGTTCCTATTTCACTGTCAAAAGAATTGATGTTTTTGATTCCGCAATAAAAAAAGTTAATTGTGAACATTTCACATCAGGTAGTGGAATTATGATAGGATGTGATATCGAACAAGTAAAATCAAGACTAAATATGAATTTTATTGATGCCTATATTACTAAGGATACAACTATTCTCAATTATTGGGTAGATCTCAATAATGAAGCATGTTTCGATATTGCAAAAAAATATAATATGCCACTTTATTCGGCTAAATATGTTTTCATTAAGAATGTTTTAATCGAATTTGAATTTGGCTTCCCTTATCCATAATTTGTTATAGTTCAGTAAAAGGTTGATTGTTATGCAAGTTTATATAATTAGATTATCGAAAATTAAAAATTGCTGAGTGTAAATGTTTTAAATGTCAACTATATAGCATCCACAAAATTCAAATCTCTATATAACTGAAAAAATATCACAATTTATAATTAGTCTGGATTTTAAGGGAAGAATTCATAGGCTTTATCGAATAGCCATTACCAATTAGAGAAATAGATAGGCTGTGTAAAAATCCTAGTGAATGATTTTTTACTAAAAGTTAAAGGCTAGTTATCCTGCCTTCCAACTGTAATTTCTGAAACGTAATGTTCTAGTTACATAGTGGGATTGTCTATTTCTCGATAATCAGCGTTGAAGCTAGGTAGATGATTTTCATTAAGGCATTTTCCGAAGCAAAAGCACCCTTGGTTTTTGTCACCTTACCGATCTGCTGGTGGTATCTCAATGATGACAGTTGTATAAATGATTCATCAGATTTTATGGAATATTTAAAGTAGTTGGACATCTGTTCCCAGTTGTTTTTCTGTAAGATAGAAACCGGAATATTGATAAGCGGATAAGCTTTATCATTGGAGAAATAATGCTTTGAACAGCCTATTTCAAGCCAATAGAAGAGGCTATTGCGGTACTATAAAATTCCTCCTTTTTGGGATTGTTGATCACTACTAATTTAAGAAGAATCCTTTATAGTAATATATTTATATACAATAACTTATTAACAAAGACTTTTAATTTGTAGGATCATTCCTTACATCAAACTCACGATAATTTAATACTTCTGAGTACCATAAAACCGGCGTACCAAATATTCATTAAATCCTAATAGTCATGAAAAAGTTTACTCTCTTTTTAATGCTGTTTTTAATGTCATTTCCATTCGCCAGTGATGGTCAATGGAGCGATGATTATCTTGAAAACACGCCAGTTTCAACGATTACCGGTGAGCAAACACTTCCCAAGATTGCTACAGATACGCAGGGTAATATTTTTATCACATATTTTAATTCAGCCTCCTGCAGCTATATTGAATAGTGCCGGTGAAAGGTTATGGACTAATAATGGGAAAACGATTATACCAATAGGGTCGATCTTTGCCGATCAGATCGGCAGCGATATTCTAAACGACACTATGGTTGTGGTTTATGAAAATTACGGACTTAATGTTATTGATAACCGGATAAAAGCTACATGCCTGGATAAAAACGGCGACTTTGTATGGCCCGGAGAGCATGTCATGATTTCCGATGTCCAAAAGCAAGTCATTCATTCGTATATATCTGACTTTTATGGACATCAGTGGATTATGGCATGGTGCGATACAAGGTCGGACGGAGGGGATATTTATGCTCAGAATCTGAATACCGATGGAACGATCGGAATCAATGGTGTAGGAATAAAAGATACAGGTCGACCTGAAATTGAGATTTATCCTAATCCGGCCGGGAATGTTCTATATATTGAGCAAGCTGGCGGGGAAAGCATATCTGTTTATAACCAGCTGGGACAGGTCGTTCTAGAGAAAACGTGCACAGCCAGTACCATGCAGTTAAGCCTTGACACATTTAAACCAGGGATGTACTTTTTAAGACTTTCAGGCGATACCGGTTTTACCGGACATTGCTTCATAGTGGAATAAGAAAATAAGGATGACTTCCCGATCTGAACTTTTAACAAATTTTATAATTCCATTTAACATTCCTTAACGCTGTTTTTATTCACCTTACTCCGTTGTAGCAGTAATTTTGGCCGGTAATTCACCAAAACTTTAACCTAAAAATTAAAAGTAATGAAAAAGATTTTTTTGATGGCTCTGACATTTGTATTTGTAGCCAGCGTAACAGTTTTTGCACAGAATCAAAAACCGGTTGAAAAGAAAGAAGCTCCAAAAACCACCAAGGTGGAAAAAAACCAAGCAGCAAAGCCTGCTACTCCTCCAAAACATACTCAGCAGAAACCTACTACTCATCCGAAGCTTGCTACCCAGCCGAAACCTGCTGCTCAATCAAAGACCGGTGAGGTAAAAGAAATCAAGGCTCCGGCGACAACGGCGGGAGAAGCTAAAACTGCTACTGAACAAAAAACAGATATGCTTAAAAAAGAAACTGCACCCCAGTCGACAGAAGTAAAAGACAAGGGAATTAAGACAGGAATAGAACAAAAGACAGGTGAGAAAAAAGAAGTTAGGCCGGCACCAAAACCGACAACAGCACCTGTGAAGAAAACCGAACCACCGAAGCCTGCAAATACGGCAGCGGTAAAATCAACACAACCAGTTAAAAAGTAATGAGTAAGTTGTAGTTGGTAAAGGCTGTTCCGATCATCGGGCAGCCTTTTTTGTTTTAAAATACAAAATATAGCGATATAACGAAACAACAATTTTTTCACTTCGAATATCGTTACATCGTTACATCGCTACATCGTTATATTTATCCATACCTTTGAAATAACATCTTAAAAAAATCCTCATGAAAATCACCCTTTATGGTGCTGCCGGCGGAGTGACAGGATCCTTATTTTATGTGAAGACCCAAAATGCCGGTGTTGTTATCGACTGCGGGCTATTTCAGGGCAATAAAAAGGCCGACCTGATGAACCGCAAGCTACCTCCAATAAGTTTGAAGCGGCTGGATGCCATTGTTTTGACCCATGCTCACCTGGATCACTGCGGACGTCTGCCTTTGTTTATAAAGTATGGATATGACCATCCTGTCTATGCTACACCTGCAACCATCGAAATGGTGGGACTGATCCTTCATGATGCAGTAAGGGTTCAAGCCTCGGACATAGAACACTTAAACCGTCGTCGCCTGCGAAAGGGAAAAGAACCAACAAAGCCACTTTATGATATCGAAGATGTGGAAAGGACGCTACAACTGTTGCAGCCAATTCCATACAACAGGCCTGTTGAGGTTGCACCGGGTATTTTGGTACAAGCCACTGAAGCCGGCCATATTCTGGGTTCTGCCAGCCTTAAGGTAATAGCTGAGGAAGATGGAAGAAAGAAAGTGGCTGTCTTCTCAGGTGATATTGGTCCGCATGATATGGCCATATTAAAGGATGCTGTGCCGTTCCATAATGCAGATGTGGTATTCATGGAATCCACCTATGGTGACCGTGATCACCGATCATTGGAAGATACCATTCTTGAGGCCGAAGACATCATCAGGCAGGCCATTCAGGAGCGAGGCAAGATTTTAGTGCCGGCTTTCGCTGTCGGACGCACACAACAGCTCCTGTATTATCTTGCTGCAGCATTCCATGATAATGCTATTCCTCGGTTTCCTGTTTATTTGGACAGTCCCATGGCTATTGAAGCGACAAAAATCTATGCAAGGCATCATGAGCTATGGGATAAAGAATCCATGGAGCTTATACGAAAAGGATACCTCAGGGCTGATTTAAGCGATGTAATTTCTACATCTACGCCTGAAGAATCGAAGGCTCTCAATGAAGTCAGGGGACCCTGCCTGATCATGGCAGGATCAGGCATGTGCAATGCAGGACGCATACTTCACCACCTGCGGCATAATCTTTGGCGGCCGGAAACATCAGTCATCATCGTCGGCTACCAGGCTGAAGGAACGCTTGGCCGCAGGCTTGTTGACGGCGCCAGGACCGTATCGATCTTTGGTGAGAAAATAGCTGTCAGGGCAACCATCCATAAACTCGGAGGATTCAGCGCCCATGCCGGTCAAACAGACCTGTTGCACTGGTTTGATGCCGTTGCCTCAACACGCCCTCTAACTGTCCTGATCCACGGTGAAACACGCGGACGGGAGCCACTAGCTGAAATCATCAGGCATCGCTATGGTCTGCAACCTCTGCTTCCTGAACCAGGTGACGTGATTGAGATATAACCGACCAGAAATTTATAATGAAACAGGTAACGGATACTTTTATACTGATGATCTAATATTTTGTAATATGGCATCATCTTCATAATTTCGTCAAAAATAAATCCTATCTCCTGATGCCCAAGGAATACATGAACTATCTTGGACTGGCGCTGACAATATCGGTCATCTTTCAGATGTTTGCCCAGGGACTCACGTATTCTTATGATGATTTATTTTTTTTCCGGAAACGCAGGGGTCTATTACTGCGATCATTGGTGGCTGTTGATGTTGTGGTCCCATTGTGCGCATTCCTTCTCATTTATTTTTTACATCCTCCCAAACATGTCGCTGCCGGACTGGCCATCCTGGTCTCCTGCCCGGCTGCGCCATTACATTTGCAAAGAATACAACAAGCAGGTGGAAAACGTGAATACCTTGTGAGTCTCCACCTGATACTCGCTATCCTATCGCTCATCACCATTCCCATTACACTTGGGCTCATGTCGCTAGCACTTGACTTCAAGCCGGCATATAGTATTATGCTGATTACTAAGATGGTGATGCTACTCGTTGTCGTGCCTGTATCACTTGGGATATTCATCCGTTCAAAAGTTCCTCTACTTGCAGCACATATACAAAAAACAATCCGTGTAATAGGATTTACGGTACTGCTTCTGGGAATTTTTTTTCTTGTCATTTATACTTTTGAACTGATGCTTAAAAAGCTGCTTGACATGGACTTCCTCTCCTATTTGGTCATTATTCTGATGATCTGCATGGCACTCACTATCGGATATTTCATGGCACCAAAGGAACCGGAAGAGCGCATGACCCTGGCTCTGGAAAGTGCGGCACGCCATCCGGGCTTTGCCCTTCTCATTGCATCGACCAGTTTCACCTTCGATAAAGCCGAAGCCATTCTGATACCTTACCTTTTTGTTTTTATCATCATCAGCGGATTATATATTCAATGGGAAAAGCAGAGACTGAAAAAAAGCGCTTCTATGCTACTAAAAAAATAGCTATCATTTATAAAATATAACACAGAAATGCAAGACAGATTGTTTAAACTTTTAGTTGCCGGGGCCAGCCTGGTGATCATCGTCGCCGGTCTTCATCAGATTCCTGAATTGATCAATCCATTCCTCCTTGCCCTGCTCATTGCCTTTGCCATTACACCAATCACTGCATGGTTCATCAAGAAGAGATTATCCAAAGTCATGGCTATTATCCTTACATTCATCATTCTTCTGATTGCCGGCACCCTTATGAGTTCCATTCTGGTCAATTCGATTTCGCAATTTATCCAGGATGCACCATCATATCAACCCCGAATTCAGGAAATCACTGAAGAAATCGCAAAATTCTTCTCTTCTATTGGCATAAATATTACAGATCTTATATCTTCAAGTGCGTTAAATCCACAAAAAGTATTCGGAGTGGCCACAAATTTGCTGTCAGGAGTGATCTCTCTATTGAGTAACTCATTCCTTATCATTCTTCTGGTCATATTGCTACTTGCCAAATTCCAAATGATACGACAAAAAGTGGAAAGAGGCGATCTGTCACACAGTATTCTTTTATCACATTTTAATGAATTCACGGGCGATATTACTCGATATGTCTCGATTACTGCATTGACAGGTGTTATCAATGGCATACTAAATATTATTTTTCTTTTAATCCTGGGTGTTGATTACGCAGTTCTATGGGGTGTATTTACATTACTGACCAGTTTTATTCCCACAATCGGTTTTATTTTTTCAATGATTCCCCCGGCATTACTGGCTTTGATTGTGTTTGGATGGCAGAAAGCCCTGATTGTCATTATAGGCTACCTTGTTATCAATTTTATCAATGACAGTGTCTTGAAACCATTTATCATGAAAGGCGGCTTAAAAATCTCGATTCTGGAAGTCACGCTTTCCCTGGTCTTCTGGACATGGTGTCTTGGGATTATCGGCGGGATTTTATCAGTACCGCTTACTATTGCTGTCCAGAAGATCTTTAAGGCGGTCTCTGATGAGGTGGTGGTTAAATAATTGGAAACCGGATCTCCGTGAAACTCCGTGAATCCTCCGTGACCCTCTGTGGTTTAAATCCCGGCCTATTTTTCCGGTTCAGTGAATAATTGATCTTCAACTTCTTTATTTATTCTATAATTCGAAAACCGGATATATACTGCTCCTGTCTTGACTGTTTGTTCGTTCATCTTTTTCTCATCGACCTCAATCGATTTACCCATAAATTTTAATGGAATGTTGAAGTTTTCGATTTCAAAAGAGATCTTCATCACAGATGGAAGAGGATCAGCCGGCTTATCGTAGGAAAATTCAATCACATAACTGCCCTTGTTTCGTGTTGTGCTTTCCGCTTTTGTGATCCTGTTGTTTCCTTTATCAATCCAAAAAGTCGACAACACGATGTCTGATTTCCTTTTCGTTGGAATGACCTGTATCACATCATTTAACTGCCCCTGCATTTCTTCTTCACCGATATAAATCGCTGTAAAGTCCTCTTTTAAAATCTTATTGGCAGAAAAATCAAAGCCTTTTTTGGGGAGCATGATGAACTCGTCCGATTTGAATGTGACTTTGTCGGGTTGTTTGTAATAGGCCGTGGCATGTTTCACTGGCATGCGTATGAAGTCCACATCCAATTCTATCTCAACATCGGCCTGATAATCTTTGATCCTATCCAGATTTTTGGTAACATTCCCAAGGATCTGGTATGGATCCGATTCCTGTGCCAGGGAATAAAAGCATAGAAATGCTGAACAAAAAATAACGAATAATGATTTCATATACTTTGTATTACCTCACCCCCTTCGCCCCCTCTCCTGGAGGAGAGGGGGCCGGGGGATGAGGTGTTTCATGTCAAAATATCTTTTCTGTTAAAATAAAACACTGTTATCCCATAAAATATCACAACATATCCTGCCAGCACCACAGCATTTTTCATTATCTCTCCCCGGTCAATGTCAAAAGAAAAGAATAACTGCCAAGTATTCAGGTATGTAGTGAATAAAAACGGTTTAATAATGGCAAATAATTCTATATCAAGGCTCGATATCAGCGTAAAAATAATGATAACAGCCATTGTACTCAGAATGGGTCCCAGGGAATTATTGGATAATCCTGAAAGCAGGATAGATAAGGAAGCGACAGCAGCCATGCTCAGAAATCCAAATATATAAGCCATTACAAAACGCCAGAAAACATCATCCTCAGGAAAAATATTCAGAACACCCATCAGAACAATAAGATCTCCTTTTCCAAAAAGTATATATCCAAGGCCCATACTTAAGACAGCCAGAAATAAAACCGTAATTAACGCATAAATAATTCCGGCGATAAATTTTGCAGTTACTAGTCGTACCCTGCTGACAGGCCGTGTGAGCAGGACCCTGTAAGTTCCCGCGTTAGCTTCACCGGCCAAAAGATCGCCTGTCACTATAACGATGAGCAGGGGGATATGTACCCACAGGAAATTCAGGACAAGGTATGATGCCATGTACCCGTTAATCAGATTACCCTGCATGTAAAATGATTCAGCCAGATTTTGTGTGAGGAAGGCGAAAACATCCTGTCCTTCCCATGCAATGGCAGCCATGGTAATCATGACAATGATGAGGATGGCTGCAAAGCAGATATAGCTGCGTTTTCGCGTGAAAACCTTGTATAACTCGATACCTGTTACGCTTAACATGCTATGTCAATGTTAAAAAATATCCTTCCAGACTTTGATTTTCATTTTTCAACAATTCTGCGACATAACCTTCCACCACAGCCCTTCCCATATCGATGATGATCATACGGTTAGCAAGCTGTTCTATCTCATGTAATTGATGGGAAGAAAGAAGGATGGTTTTTTTCATTTCACTATTCAGCTGAATGATCAGGTCTCTTACATCTTTGACGCCCTGTGGATCGAGTCCGGCAGTCGGTTCATCCAGGATAATGAGTTCGGGTTGGTGCAGCAGGGCCTGGGCGATACCGAGACGTTGTTTCATTCCTTTGGAAAAGGTTTTCACCTTGCTTTCAGCGCGGTCGTGGAGTCCTGTCAAGGCAAGAACATCCATGATCTGACTGGCAGAGACTTTTTTACCGGAATATGTGGCCAGTATTTCAAGGTTTTTATAGGCGGTAAGATAATCATAAAAATCGGGTTTTTCAACCAAAGCGCCGATGCGGCTCAGGATGGCCTTTCGATTGCCTTGCAACGGCATACCAAAAATATGTACCGAACCCTTGTCAGGCCTGACAAGGGAAAGCATCATCCGGATGGTGGTGCTTTTACCCGAACCATTGGGGCCAAGGAATCCATAGATATCCTGCGAATAAACAGTCAAATTTAAATCCTCAACCGCCTGTATATCCCCAAACCGTTTTGATAATCCACTTATTTTAATGATTTCCCTTGCCTCATTCATCCTTATATAACTTAATGATCATTCATGACCTAATGACTGATTTTCACCGCTGAATAATCAACCCGCTGAATATAGGTAGGAGTAAAGAAAGTTGAGGTCCAGAAGTATCTGCTCAACAGAAAATCAGGACGATGAAAAAGGAAGTCCGGAAAAATATGATACCAGCGGTATCCATTCAACCTGAAAAACTGCCTGCACTGCTTTCCATAGCCAAGTTCTTTTGCAGCAAGAATGGCGGCATCACGCTGGCAGCGCGATTTGATGGTAGGCTTGACTATTTTTGTACTAAAACCATAAATATAGATCTGATCCTTGATCTGCTTATAATTCTGATACCTTGAACGCGCATCGAGCTGGGAAAGTACCGGCAAGGAACACACAAAACATACGATGTATAAACGAAGTAAAACCATTGGCAACGTTGATCCTTCCTCCGCTATCGGAAGGATATAGATGACTGAAATTGAGATACAAATTTCGATCAGAGTGATAAAGTGGAGTAGCTTGCCTGCTAAAAGATAGGATTTTAGTTTATTATAAGATGGACTGCAGGACAATTTCATCACGATTTATTATAATATAAAGTGAACAGCATCCTGAAATAAGTGACCAAAATTAAACAATTAATATGAATTAGTCCTTTCTGAGGTGAATTAGGCATTACAAAATTGGATTAAAGCATTCCATTTTCGATATTTGTAACGAACTAATTTTTACTCCATGAAAAGTGCATTCTTGTTCCTGATGCTCATTTTTCTCTCCGTTTCTGTTGAGGCCCAGCATCTTGCAGCATTCAGTGACTTATTAAACAGGTTTTATGTTTTTGATGCTGGAAACTTCAAACAATTGGAACAGCTCCGGATACAGACTTATCAGGTTGGTGGTGTATGTGTGGCTTATACCGACAACTCCGGGGCACTGAAAGCATATTACAATGGAAAGATTTATCCTCTTGAGTCAGCCAGTCCATCCATTAAATATACAGCCACCGATTATCTACTGGGCTGGTCATTGTTCGATTTTCTCAAGGTCTTCGACGGAGGCCAAATAAAGATACTCAGCACCGCATGCGCAGGATATGTCATCCAGGATAGCCTGATTGCATTTTATGATAGAGTCGAACAAAGGATCAAGGTTTATTACCAGGGAGAGATCATCACCATTGAGGATGGGCTTATAAACTTCCCTATTGAGAATTTTAAAAGCGGAGATAATATCGTAGCGTATGTGACAGCGGTTGATAATAAATTCAAGATTTTCTACCAGGGTCAAACTATCGAGATTGACGCCTTTGGCCAGGGTATACAATATGATGCAGGACGAGATATTGTAGCTTATATGGACATCCCCAGAAGCACTTTCAGAGTATTTTATAAAGGTGATTATTATGACCTGGAATACTTTGCCCCAAAATCTTTTAAAATGGGAGATGATATGATGGCCTATGTGGATGATCAGGGCAATTTTAAATTATTCAGGAATGGAAATGTTACTACTATACTCACTTATGAGCCGGCATTCTATGAAATTCAGGACAATGTGCTGGCATTCAGTGATCAGGGCTTTTTAAAGACATACTGCAACGATGCCATTCAAATAATCGAACGGTATATACCCCAAAAGTATAAACTGGACTATAGTACAATCGCTTACATTGATGAAAATAATAATATTGAAGCTATAAAGGATTGCCAGAAGTTCATAGTGTCCTATGACCGTGTCAGTGATATTGAACTGATCAGGGACCTTATCATCTATAAAATCGGCACCAATATCGTAAAAGTCTTTTATTACGGTCAGACTCTTGAATGGAAGTGATCGTCATAATTTGAACATCCTGCTGTTAGCAATAAATAAAGAACTCCCACAATATTTAGCGATTTGTGCGTTAATTTTACGATTCTAAATTATTTAGAAATTGTCTGTCAATAGGGACTGTATCAGTAAGAATAAAAGGAATTTACACAGACGTTTCAAAAAACAAATAATCTATAAATAACAGAATATGATTAGAAAACATGTAACAATCCACCGGCTGCTCATTATAATGTTAGTGGCCAGTATCACTGTTCTGGGGCCTGGTTGCGCCAGCAAAAAGAAACTCGCCAAACAGCAGGCACAAGAAAAGGCCAGGATAGAAGCCGAAGCCAAAGCAAAAAAAATTGCCGATGCTAAAATTGCCCTGCTTTCTATTATCAATGACCAGGGATCAATGACCCCTGAGCAGAAAGAAAAAAAACTGAACGATATCAAGGCTCAGAACTTTAATGATCCCGAGATTTTATCGTTGATTATAAAAGCACAGGATAAAATCGCCAGAGAAAAAGAACAGGCCCGCCTGGAGGAAGGAAAACGAAAAAATGAGATGAATAAAACTGTAAAAACATCACAATCGCTGGAAGATCAGTTTTTCGCAATATCCCATGCAACCAGCCTGTCCGAAGCTGACAACAAAATAATGGAAATGATGAAACTCTTTGCCGGTGAAAATGTCCCTGTTCTCATCATTATCTATCAGGATAAAAATAATACAGACTATGATGAGCCCACCACTATCAAAAAGTATCTGGAATTCCTGAAAGACCAGAAGAAAAACCTCAATTCAGTCTATAACATCAAGTATGATGAAAACGGAAAGATTACAGAGTTAGAACTTATCAAAAAGTAATATCATGAACAAGACAAGAATTCTTATTTGTATAGCAGGCTTACTATTTTCAACTGGTCTTTTTGCCCAGCCAGATATCAGCCCTGAGCGTAAAGCTGCCATAGACTCCCTTGCCCTCGAAAAGGTCAGGGACCTCAGCAAATACATCAGCATCATTGGTAATAAAGAAACCCCCTGGTCCGAAGCAAATCGTGTGATCGAGCGTGCTCTGGAGCTTTTTGCCGACGGCAGCCAGATGGGCGTGTCGTCACTGAACAGCGATGAGATCAAATATTACGGCATCAGGGAATACCTTGAGAGACTGATGGCCCTGAACTACGATAAGGTCAATATACAATGGTATAATATACAGTATATCAGCGACCTTGAGCTCCAGCCCGATGGCAGGTATGTGGGGGTGATTACTATTTTTCAACGCTTTGAAGGCAGTACGGGAGATAAACTGATATATAAGGATGTCACAAAAAAAGACATTACCGTATATGTCGAGCGCAAACAGACCCAGATCAGCGGCAGGCTCATCGGATTCTGGGATGTACTCCTTGGCGATATCAGGATCACTGAAACCACACCATGAGAAAACTCTTTTTCAGTCTTATTTTTTCACTCTTCATCTTTCAGCTATCAGCCCAATCCATCGGCACCTACCTTGGCGATGAAGATATATTGTATGCCCAAACCAAACAGGTAAACCAGTTTTTCCGCCGGTTTAACGGGGAGGAAGGAACTGATGGCAACAGGTATTTCCCGGGTGATACCTATTACAGGGATACCATCTTGCGTGAAAAATACCTCTCTATCCTGTTTGACGAGGAAAACTATAAGATTACAGAATCACTGAAAGATGAATTTATGGGTTTCGTGCTCGACAGGAATGCTCCGCATTTTCTTGCCTTCCATGGAGGTAACTGGTTTGCCGAAGTAAGTACCACTTTCCTTTTCAAAGGAACGGAAGAACCACTGACTTTGTTTCTTAAGTTGCAGGAAGAAAATGTCGGATCAAAATGGGTTATCACCAATGTTTATTTTGAACCCTTTCATGAGGCTTTTAACAATAACAAGAATGATTCGCTGAAATTTCTTCATCCTTTAAGTCATGAGCTGGATTTCATGAACCTTATCAATGTTTTCAAAGACCGGCAGGCGGTGGAACAATATGCATTAAGGGAATACAAACCTGATTATCTCACTCTTTTCATGTACGAAGTGAAGCAGGCAAATCTGGTCTTTAAAACTGTTAGACACGTTAAATTCCATTTCTTTCAGGTGCCGGGATGGTATTTCGAACTTGAAGATTTCAACCGGCCTGGTTATAATTCCGGATGGCTTATTGCAAATCTTATTAAGATCACCGAAGAGGAGAAGGAATTAATCATGAAGATCATATATCATGAATAATGAAGGATGAAGAATGAAAGATGAAATATAGTGGGAGATTTAAGGAAATGTGTGTGAACAGACCAGCGATCAAAGAATTGTTTTTTGTACTGATGCTTCTGGCTTTTTTCACTGCCAGAGTGGAAGCTCAGATTATCCAGCCCGACAGTCTCAGTGCCGATGAAGTTAAGGCATATAAAGATCAGGTGAGCCAGCTTATCGCCTATCTTGAATCTACATTTAACACAATTGGTGATCCCAAAGTTCCTGTTAAAGAAAAAGATATTATCATCACACAAAGTTATCTCAAGATTTTCAGGGATGAGAAAGTCCAGGTGGAAGACGACCTGGATGAACACCGCGAAGTGGTCACCAATAAAGATATCACCGCCTATCTGAAAGATATCGGTTTCTTTTTCAAAAACGTCCGGTTTAAATTCTTTATCGAACAGGTCGACCAGGAGATTACCGAAACAGGATCAGTCTATTTTAAAGTAACACTGAACCGGAATCTGCAAGGTGTCACTCTTGAGGGTGATTCAATAAATAACAGCATGGTAAGGTACATGGAACTGAACCTGGATTATGATAACCAGGATCTTAAAATTGTCAGCATTTATACGACCAAACTCAGCGAAGCGGGAGAAGCAGCCAATTGGTGGAATTTTCTCGCATCAGGATGGAAACAATTTTTTATCCGCACAGATACCACTCTAAAGTATCTGATGGCCATTAACGATTCTCTGACCATCAACTATCATGACACCATACCGGGCAGCAATCAAACTTATTTTCAACGTATCAAGCAGTTATGGGGAATAACAGACATCGACATTTCTGGAAACCTCGATATGACCTCATTGGATCCGTTGAAAAAATTCACTGGTTTAAGAAACCTGACCATATCAAACACTCTTATTGATGACCTCACGCCAGTAAGGAATCTGACAAAGCTCGAACGTTTGAACTGCTCCGGCACACCGGTCAGAAATCTTCAGCCATTGTATTATTGCACCGGGATCAGGGAGTTGAATATCAGCAATACACAGATCGACAACCTGGATGTGATCACCAATTTGACTCATCTTACTTATATGAATTGTGATAATACCATGATCGAAGACCTGGAGGCTGCCGGCAACCTGATTGAATTAAAAGAACTCCGGTGCCATAATACCCTGATTTGTTATTTGTCGCCTTTGGAGGACCTATTGAAACTTGAAGTTTTGGATGTTTCGGATTGCGACATTACCAACCTTACACCGCTGAAAAGTTTAAAGGGTATTACATTTCTTAATATCAGCAATACACTGGTCACAGATCTAGGGTCCTTACGAAATCTTCAGAACTTGCAGTATTTATATATGGATTATACGCCGGTGAGCGACCTGAATCCACTGATGAGTCTTCCCGGTTTGCGAAGGGTTTATTGTGATCATAGCCAGGTTTCCGCGACTGAAGCCAACAGTCTGAACCAGGCCATACCAGGTATCCTCATCGTGTATGATTCGGGAGAGCTGACTTCATGGTGGATGGATCTGCCTTATTGCTGGAAAAAGGTCTTTGGCTTTGTTGTTTCCCTTGATTCAGTACCTTCACGGGAACAGTTGCACGAAATCACACAAATTCACCGGATTGATATCAGTGGCGATACCTGTATAAATGACCTTCATCCTCTTCAAAAGCTCAACAACCTCAACGAGTTGGACTGTTCAGGCACAAGGATTAATTCGCTGGAGCCTGTCAGTGAAAATATCCACCTCCAGGTGATCAATGCTTCGGCTACAGCGGTCCGTAACCTCGATCCCCTGAGAAACCTGGCATCACTCAAATGGATAGATATTTCAGCTACCAGTGTAACAGACCTGTTGGTTCTGAATAATCTTCAAAACCTTGAATATCTGAAGGTCGAACATTCCGGCATAAGTGACATTATGCCTCTGGCACGCCTCGAAAAACTCGAATCACTGTATGCGGACTATACACTGCTTGACCAGGAAAATGTCAATAAGTTTATGGATATGAATGGCTCCTGCATGGTTATCTGGCAATCGGAACGGTTAAAGGCATGGTGGAACGATCTTCCGGAAGCATGGAAAAATATTTTCAAGACGATAAGCCTTGCAGATCAGATTCCTGACACCGAAAAACTTCATGAGATGGCTAGGCTTGAGGAAATAGCAGTAAATGAAAACAAGATGATCACCGGGCTGGAGCCCTTTGAAATGTTTGTCAGGCTGAAGAAAATAAAAGTGACCAAAACGCCGGTCAGCAGCCTGATACCTCTTGCCAAACTAACCCGGCTCACCAGCATTATATGTTCTGATAATCCTGTCCGCAGCGTTGCACCTATAGCGGGATTGCAAGAGCTTAAGATGCTGGATATTTCCAATACACAGGTAGCAGATATGGAACTTCTTCAAACGATGACAAGCCTTGAAGTACTTAATATTTCCGGAACACCAGTTAAAAACCTGAAATTCATTGAAACTCTTGTCAACCTGAAGGAGCTGGATATTCACAATACCCGCATAAGCCACTTGAAATCACTGGAAAATCTGCACTGGCTTAAGGTACTCAAATGTTATAATACAGGCATATCATCAAAACAAGTTGATAAATTTAAGAATAACCATCCGTCGGTTGAGATAGTTTATTACTGAAATTTACTTAACTTGCCCTGCGATGATACCGCATTCCATGTCAAAAAAATCATCCGAACGGTTCCTGACCATCATTCTTTTCATGGTATTGCTTCAGTCGCCTTTCCTGCATGCTCAGATGAAGATTGAATGGACACCGGGCGAATGCGACACAAATTATATTAGTGACCATTCCCTCCAGCTCACAACGCGCTTCTTCGCTTCAACCAGAAGTACCACTATCAGCCTGTATGACAGTGATGTCAACCAGACTCTGCGTTATTTACCCAATGAAAACATGATCCTCGGTACCGGTTTCAGCTATAAATTCCTGACTATTAATGTTGGCTTCAATTTCCCGGGTCTCAATAATGATAATGAACGGTTTGGAAAGACCAATTTTTTTGGTTTACAGGCACACCTGTACGGCCGAAAAAGTGTCATTGATCTCTATGGGCAGCATTATAAAGGATTCTACTTATCAAATCCACAGGACTTTATTCCGGAATGGCCTGAAGATAAATACCCGAAAAGACGGGATCTTGAATCATTCAGCTTTGGTATCCATTTCATGCATGTTTTTAATGATAAGCGTTTTTCTTACCGGGCATCGTTCGACCAGACCGACTGGCAGAAAAAATGTGCCGGTTCATTCCTGCTTGGCGGTGAGGTTTATTATATCATCACCGATGCCGATTCATCCATTATACCTTTTGAACTAACCGATCCCACGTTTTTCGACGGTGTCAAATATCAGCAGTCGAATGTTTTTACCATTGGTCCTTCAGGAGGATATGCTTATACGGTCGTTCTATGGAAACATGTGTTCCTCACCCTTTCCCTTGTCGGTGGTGTATCTTTCGGACATACAGCCTTCTATGAGAGTCCAGACAAAGATAAAAAGATTGGAAATTTCACATTTAATTACGGGGTGACAGGTCGCGGGGCCTTGGGGTACAACAGCCGGTCATTTTATATCGGATTATCAAATACCATCCTGACTATACGCAACCAGACACCAATTGACCAGGCCTGGCTGGATTTTCAAACCGGTATATTAAATTTTAACATTGCCAAAAGGTTCAAAATAAGAACTCCCGTCAGAGTTTTCGGCATCACATTTTAAGTAGGTAATTACTTGTATATTTGCAGCAAATTTCTAATTCATTGTTAAATATACAAATATGAAGAGATATCTCAAAATTATTGGAATTCTTGCAGTACTATGTATTGTTGCCGCACTGCTTATTTATAAGTTTATATACAATAAACCCCATCGGGATTATGAAAAGGCCAAAGCAGAATTCACCATAGAAGCTTCTGCTATGTCCTTCCCGGGCAAATTACCAAGGAATATGATAATTCATTGTCTGTCGGTCTTGACATTGAAACCGGAGGCCATGTTTTCCAGCTCTTCTTTACTAACTCCTTTCCCCTGATCGAAAAGGGATTCCTGACTGAAACACAGGGAAAATGGACAAAAGGAGATATCTATTTCGGTTTTAATATATCCCGTGTCTTCACACTGGTGAAACCCAAAAGTTATAAAGAGTAGCCTGTTTATTTAATATAATTCTGATAAACCTGAAGAATCCCTTCGTCAAGACTGATCTTTGGCTTCCAACCCAGGGCATTTAAACGTGAAACATCCAATAATTTTCTCGGAGTGCCATCAGGTTTGGTGCTGTCAAATTCGAGGTCACCACTAAATCCGGTAATATCCTTTACCTTATAGGCCAGATCATATATCGAAATATCCTCTCCGCAACCAATATTCACATGTCTGCTGCCTGCTGCTTGCCGACTGCCGGAGGCAGAATCAGGGGCATTATAATGATTCATTAAAAACACCACCGCATCAGCCAGGTCATCCACATAAAGGAATTCCCGCAAAGGAGAACCTGTTCCCCAAAGACGAATAACTACAAAAGATTGATGCCTTTTAAAAATCCCATATTTCTCCAGGATGTTTAGAATCTGATCCATAGGTGCATCACCATTGATGCCCTCAATAGGACGTTTAATCAGATCCTGGCGAATAGAATCTATATCATTGCTATCCAAACACTTTCCCAGGTGCATCTTACGTATTAGAGCCGGAAGAACATGCGACTTCTCCAGATCATAATTATCATTCGGCCCGTAAAGATTGGTGGGCATAACTGAAATAAAATTGCAGCCATACTGGTCGTGATAAGCATCGCACATTTTTATTCCAGCGATTTTTGCAATGGCATAGGGTTCATTTGTAGGTTCGAGAAGCCCGGTGAGCAAATATTCTTCTCTTATAGGCTGTGGCGCCAATTTAGGGTAAATACAACTGCTCCCGAGAAACAACAATTTCTTCACCCCATAAACATAACTGAAATGGATGAGATGATTCTGGATCATAAGATTTTCGTAAAGAAACTGTGCACGGTAAGTATCATTAGCAATGATACCGCCAACTTTGGCTGCAGCGTCAAACACATATTCTGGCCTTTCCGTTTTAAAAAAACTTTCCGCAGCCTTTTGGTCAATCAGGTCAAGTTCCTCCTGGGTTTTCAAAATAAAATTTGAAAATCCCAAATCAAGCAGTTTCCTATGTATGGCCGAACCCACAAGCCCTGTGTGGCCTGCGATGTATATTTTGCTATTGATTTCCATATGGTATGCGAAATAACATGGATGGTCATTCTTCAAAATATCCCCTGACGTCGAATCCATTCTCCTTTAAAAACTTCTCCCTTTTCATTAATCTCAGGTCCGATTCCACCATCTCCTTTACAAGCCTCTGGAGATCATACCTTGGATACCATCCCAGCTTTTCTCTTGCCTTAGTGGCATCACCGACAAGGACATCTACTTCTGTCGGACGGAAATAATGAGGATCCACCTCGAGAATAAGTTTGTCTTTTGGAAGCTGATAATCGGGAAAATGACAATTTTTGATGTATCCTTTTTCATCGATACCCTGACCTTTAAATTCAATCTCGATACCGATTTCGCTGAAAGCGAGCCTGATAAAGTCGCGTACTTCCGTTGAAATCCCGGTACTGATGACATAATCATCAGGGTTATCCTGCTGAAGAATGAGATACATGGCTCTGATATAGTCTTTTGCATGGCCCCAGTCACGCCTGGCCGACAAATTACCGATATAAAACTTATCCTGCATGCCAAGGGCGATTCTGGCCACTGCCATGGTGATCTTACGGGTCACAAAAGTTTCACCCCTGATGGGTGATTCATGGTTAAAGAGAATGCCGTTGCAGGCAAATATGTTGTATGCCTCGCGGTAATTCACAGTTATCCAGTAACCATAAAGCTTAGCCACCCCATAAGGGCTGCGTGGCGAAAATGTGGTCGTTTCCGATTGCGGATATTCTTTTGTATTACCATACAATTCCGACGTTGATGCCTGGTAGAAACGTGTTTTTTTCTCGAGATTCAACAGGCGGATAGCCTCCAGCAACCTCAGCGTGCCAAGGGCATCAGCATTGGCGGTGTATTCTGAAGTCTCAAAACTTACCTGAACATGCGACTGGGCCGCCAGATTATAGATCTCATCAGGCTGGATTTCCTGTATGATGCGTATCAGATTTGTGGAATCTGTCATATCACCATAATGGAGAATAAAATTCTTATTTGCCACATGCGGATCCTGGTAGAGGTGATCAATACGCAAGGTGTTGAAAAGGGAACTTCGCCGTTTAATGCCATGGACAATGTATCCCTTTTTAAGTAAAAACTCTGCAAGATAAGCTCCATCCTGCCCGGTAATCCCTGTAATCAATGCTGTTTTCATCACTTGTGATTATAAGCTCCAGTAGGCTATGTTTTTTATCCTGGTCCTGTAAATACCCTTTACATCAACCAAAAGCGCTATTGGAGCGGTTATGGATTTAAAATAATCCTCTGTCAGATGCCTGAATTCTTCATGAGCCACCGCAACAATCACCGTATCATAATGTGCTGTTGGATGACTGATGAGTGTGAATCCATACACTCTTTCAGCCTCAGCAGGAGATACTCTGGGATCATATACTTCCACATCCACTCCATAACTCTTCAACTCAACCACGATATCTCTGACACGGGAATTCCGGATATCACTGACATTCTCTTTGAACGTGATGCCCATGACCAGCACCCTGGAGTTGAGAATATTCTTCCCCTGGGCGATCATTTTCTTCACAGTTTGTTTGGCGACATAATATCCCATGGTATCATTAACAAAACGACCGGCGTTGATGACCTGCGGGTGATAACGGTACTTCCTGGCTTTATAGGCCAGATAATACGGATCGACACCAATGCAATGACCGCCGACAAGACCAGGATGGAACATCAGGAAATTCCATTTGGTGCCGGCAGCTTCCAGAACCTCATAGGTGTTGATTCCCATACGGTTAAAGATGATCGACAGCTCATTCATCAGTGCAATATTAACATCTCTCTGTGTATTTTCAATGATTTTGGCCGCTTCGGCGACCTTTATGCAGGATGCCCTGTGCACTCCTGCATCCACTACCATCTCATATATTTTTGCTATGATTTCCAATGACTCAATATCACATCCGGATACAATTTTAACGACTGTCTTAAGTGTATGAATTTTATCCCCGGGATTAATACGTTCGGGTGAATATCCGACCTTAAAATCCTTTATTACGACCATTTTGCTTATCTGTTCAAGAACGGGGATACAATCTTCCTCGGTTGCACCGGGGTAAACCGTCGATTCGTAGACCACATAATCACCGCGTCTGAGGAATCTGGCGACGGTTTGTGTCGCTGCGATCAGATAGCTGATGTCAGGCATGCTGCTGTCGTCGACAGGTGTAGGCACAGCGATGATGTGAAACGAAGCCTCTGCCAGCCTTGCAGGGTCTGAAGTAAATTCGATATCACATCCATCGAATTCTGAAGAGGCCATTTCACCACCGGGATCAGTATGCACTTTTAATAATTTCACCCGCTCTTCGCTCTGATCGAAAGCTGTTACCGATAGTTTTTTCGCAAATTCAAGTGCCAATGGCAATCCAACATAACCGAGCCCAATGACAGAAAGCCTTGTCTCTTTATTTAATAATTTCCGGTAGATATCCATAATAATCGCAGAAAATATGAGGAACCACTGTGGTTCTTAGTATTACAATCCTGATTCAAGATACTGAGAAAGGCCATCCATAATTCTTATGCAGGATTTTTCTGACTCAGGTTGAACTTCTCAGGATATTTTGGATGTTTCTCCCTGTAAAAATCCTCAATGCCAGCAAAATCCTTTATAAAATCACCCGTAGGATAAATCACCTTGCCAATGCCACCTTCTTTATATTTATAATCCAGATATCCCAATGCAATGGGCACTTTAGCCCTGGCGGCAATAAAGTAAAAACCCCTTTTCCAGCGTGGCACCAGCTTCCGGGTACCCTCCGGAGTTATAACGATATACAGTGAATTATATTTTTCGAACAGTGCTGCGATCTGGTCAACCAGGCCTGAACTCTTGCTTCGATCAACAGATATTCCGCCCATGGCTATCAGTATCGGACCAAGAAGAGGTTTAAACATTTCCTTTTTTATCAGAAATTTGACTTTTATTCCAAAATACCAGAATGCCAGTCTGCCAACGACAAAATCCCAGTTACTGGTATGAGGCGCTTCAATGACAATACATTTTTTAATACCGGCGGGTAAACCGCCGATGACACGCCAGCCAAATAAACGTAAAACAAATTTTGAAAGTGCTTTCAACATGGATTGGATCAGGATATAAGAATTGATACAAATATAAAAATTTTACTTGTCCGACGACGAGTAAGCTCTTGCAAACTCCGTTGAAATGTAGTTTTCATCACTCCCACAAACACAGGCACCAAAGTCGATACCGGCTCCGATGATCCCATCCCATTGTTTTTCAGATAATCTACCGACATTGCTCTTCGCCACATTATACCGATAAAACATTAAAATAATTCCGGCATTGAAACTGTCACCGGCTCCAACGGTGCTTACAGCAGAAATAAGAGGAACCGGATAATGCTTTGTCATCGCCTCTGTTACAAGAGTTACACCGCGACTGCCACTGGTATAAATGAGATTTTTACAGCCATATCCCGATATGATCTTATAAACCTCCGTAACACCGGTCTTGCCAAAAATGAACATAAAATCTTCATCCGATCCCCTGACGACATCGGCAGATGAAATATTTTCAATTATTGAGGCCATAACCTGTTTCAGATGTGGAAGATGAGGACGGCGAAAATTCGGGTCATACAGAATCATCATATCCTTTTGCTTTGCTGATTCCAGTATCTTCAATATCTGAGGCCGGTTCGCTGCCCTGAGTGAATAAAATGATCCAAAAATAAGGATATCGTTCTGATGGAAAACAGGCATTGCACACAAGGATTCCTTCACGACATCATCATGATAAAAAGAGTATTCAGCATTTTTTTGTTTGTCAAGAAATGCGAGAGCCAGTGCAGTGCGGCCGTCATAACGATATACATATTCCGTACTGACATGGTGTTCGGCAAGAAACCTGCTGATCAGTTCTCCGGTTTTATCGCTGGCAAATCCGCTTACCAGATATACAGGAATATTTGAGCGCCCCAGCGAAACTGCGCAGTTTACCATCGAGCCTCCGGGCCGGGCCACTATTTTATCCTCAGTTTGAAATATGATATCCAATAGGGTTTCACCTATGGCAAATACCTTTCGCATAAAAAATTAAAAATCTATCTCCAGATCAAGCTTTTCTTTGAAAGTGATGATATCCGGATTTTTCCCCGCCATCTTTTTAAACTTCTCCATGGGCGTATAGGGTTTCAGATCATGCTGATCGTTAGTCAGAACCGTGATCATCCGGATAAGGTCATTCCGCAGTTGCCGGCGCAGGTGGGCCAGCACCTCAGCCTTACGTATCTCATCTTCCTGAACTTTATTATCAATGGCGAATTCAATCACAAAATCCTCTTTCAGCTGTGGCTTGCGCCGTGTAAGAGTCGCGTAAAGAATAGGATGAGTTTCCGACAGCGGATCTGAAAAATCTTTCCATGACTTTTCAAGGTCTTCCTGGCTGAAGGGTGTATCCAGTTTCTCAACAAGATCAGTAGAGCCATTTTGATTGTTCTGCAGGTTAGTAATGGCTAACTTATTGTTTTCCATCCTTTCCTTGATGGAAAAGCCCGTTCCCTTAATGGGAGACTTTATCGTTCCATTGCCCGTCACCGCCGGCGGTTTGGAAATGCCTGAAATGACCTGTTTTCCCTGGTCAGGCGATGGCACAGGTGCGTGTGATGGGGCTTTATCTTCTTTTTTTGCCGGTGGTATGCTCCTGAGGCTATCTGTATCTTTTATCGAGGAGTCTTTGGACCGTAATACAGAACACATCTGCATCAAAGCTAACTCGAGGAGTAACCGTTTATTGTTGCTGCTTTTGTAATTAATATCTGCTTTACCATTGATATCCAGAGCCTTAAGAAGCAAGTCAACGGAACACCTGGCCGACTGTTCATGATAGCGGTAACGGATGCTGGCGCCAACCTCCAGCAGTTTGAGGGTGGCAGGATCCTCGCAAACTAACAGGTCGCGCAGATGCTCCCCCAGACCGGTGATGAAATGCTGGCTGTCGAAACCGTTATCAATGATCTCATTAAGTGTGAGTAAAGCACCGGATATGTCACTATTCAGAATGGAATCGACGATTCTGAAATAATAATCATAATCGAGTACATTAAGGTTCCGGATGACCGTTTCATAAGTCAGGTCATTACCGGCAAAGCTGACGATCTGGTCAAACATCGAAAGGGCGTCGCGCATGGCGCCGTCAGCCTTCTGGGCTATGATATGCAGGGCATCTTCATCGGCCGTCACCTCCTCATTTTTTGCGACAAATGCCAGCTGACCGGCGATATCCTCGACACTGATCCGCTTAAAATCAAAAATCTGGCAGCGCGACAGAATGGTCGGGATGATTTTATGCTTTTCAGTTGTAGCCAGGATAAACTTGGCATAAGACGGCGGCTCCTCCAGTGTTTTCAGAAAAGCATTGAAAGCCGCCTGTGAAAGCATGTGTACTTCGTCAATGATATAGACCTTGTATTTGCCAATTTGCGGCGGTATGCGCACCTGGTCGACCAGGTTGCGGATATCATCAACCGAGTTATTTGATGCTGCATCCAGCTCATGAATATTGAATGATGCGGTTGTATTAAATGACAAGCAGGGCTTGCAGGTATTGCATGGCTCTATGTTCTCGGTGATATGTTCACAATTTATAGTCTTTGCCAGGATACGTGCGCAGGTGGTTTTGCCGACACCCCGTGGCCCGCAGAACAGAAAAGCCTGTGCAAGCTGGTTGTTCCTGATCGCATTTTTTAATGTCACGGTTATTGAACCCTGCCCGATAACGGTATCAAAGGTTGCCGGACGATATTTCCTGGCTGATACAATAAAATTCTCCATCCCAATCTGATTCGTGTGAAGGTCCAAATTTACATACTTTTTTAACCAATTCCTGACAGAGCTGAATTAAAATTCATTGTTTTTCGTTATCTTGCCATGGAATCGAAAATCCTATGCTGTTAATTCATGCCATTAAAATAACCTCCCGTCTAGAATATACTTTAAAACTGGTATTCAATGAATTACTAGGAATTAAATACACTATAACTACCAATCACGAAGATTTCAAATCGTTCACAGGTCCGAAGTTTATATATGCCACTGAATCCTTTGATGAAGGACTTTTTTTTGCCGCCACAGATCTTCTTTTCGAAACAGGCATCAGAAACCATGAACTGAAATTCTTCCCTCTCGATGATTCCGTTGCTTTCTTTCAGGTTGATGACAACCGTTCAGCCCTGCCCTTCGACCCTTTTGCAGCCAGCTTCTACCTGGTATCAAGATATGAAGAGTACCTGCCCAATAACAGGGACAATCACAACCGTTTTAGTGCCACTGAGAGTATTGCTTATCAGCAACATTTTTTGAATAAGCCGCTCGTCAACATCTGGTCAAAGAAAATTGCCGGCATTCTCAGTGAACGATATCCTGAACTGGACTTTCCGGAAAAACAATTTCATTTTATCCCGACGATAGATATCGACTCAGCTTACGCTTTCAGGATGAAAGGACTTTTCAGGACAACAGGCGCGTACCTGAGGGCATTAACCAGGTTCAACATCGCCGATATCATTGACAGGACCGCAGTCCTGATGCGACGCCGCCGCGATCCGTTCGATACCTTCGACTATCTTACCGACATCCACCAAAGCAATAATCTTCATCCAATATACTTTTTCCTGATGGGCGATTATGGCAGATATGATAAAAATATTCCACACGGTCATCCTGCATTACAGGCTCTGGTTAAATCCATTTCCGCGAGGAACGATGTTGGCATTCATCCTTCCTATGGTTCCAATAAGGCTCCCGGGAAACTGAAAAAAGAAATAGACCGGTTGTCGGAGATCACCGGAAAGGAGATCACAAAAAGCCGCCAGCATTTTTTAAAAATTGTTATGCCGGATACTTATAACAGGTTAATCGATGCCGGTATTACAGATGATTATACGTTGGGTTACGCTTCAGAACCTGGCTTCAGAGCAGGTATATGTGATCCGTTCAACTTTTACGATCTGGAAAAAGAGAACGAAACAACTTTGCGGGTGCATCCCTTTACAATTATGGATGGTACACTGAAGGATTATAAAAACCTTTCCCCACCTGATGCATTGGAACACATCAAATTGCTGTTCGACGAAGTGAAGAAGGTAAATGGTACATTCATCAGCCTCTGGCATAACGAATCGCTGGGTGAATGCTGCAGGTGGATAGAGTGGAGAAATGTTTATGAAGAAATGCTGAGTTATGCAAGCAAATAATTATTGATGTGAATCAAGAGTTATTTCAATATCAAATTGGTTTAACCGCAGAGGACGCAAAGGAGGCGCAGAGGACGCAAAAGTTTTAGATAATTACTTACATTCGTTTCTTCACATATTAATAATCAACTAATTAATGATTAACTACTTACGACGGGCAGATATCAGTACTGAAAAGTGGGATGATTGCATACGGAATGCATCCAATGGATTGGTATATGGCTATTCATGGTACCTCGATCTGGTTTCACCCGAATGGGAGGCACTGGTTGAAGGAGATTACCGGCGTGTCTTTCCGCTGACTCACCGGCGGAAATTCGGAATAAATTATTTATACCAACCCTTTTTCACCCAGCAGTTGGGCGTTTTCTCAACAGATCCGCTCTCTGAAGAAATTGTCGGGTCATTTATAGAGGCTATTCCACCAAAATACCGTTTTGCAGAAATAAACCTGAACTCTCAGAACAAGCTTGCTCAGGATAAATTCAACATTGTCAGAAGACTCAACCTCGAGCTGGACTTGAATTTTCCGTATGAAAATCTATATAAAAACTATTCTCAGAATACCAAAAGAAATATAAAGAAAGCCATTGAATCAGGTATCACTGTAACCAAAAATGTCAGGCCTGATGATCTGATAATCCTTTTCAGGAAAAATAAAGGGAAAGAGATATTACATCTGATGGACAAAGACTACCTTTTATTGAAGCGCGTGGTTTATGCCTGCCTGCACAAGGGTATGGCACAGGTATGGGGAGCCTATACAGCGACCAACGATCTGTGTGCAGGGATCATCTTTATTTTCAGTCATCAAAGAGCTATATTTTATTTTTCAGCAACCAATGAAACCGCACGTGAAAACGGGGCTATGCCGTTTCTTATCGACACATTCATAAAAGAACATGCTCAATCGCGCGAGATCTTTGATTTTGAAGGTTCAAATGATATTAACCTTGCCCGCTTTTATAAAAGCTTTGGAGCTGTTGAAAATCAATATCATCAGCTGGTCGTCAACAAACTACCCGGAGTGGTATGCCTGGGATTAAAAATAGTAAAAGACCTCAGAAAACGACTTGGGTACCAATCTATCCTTTTTTTATAAATTTGAAAGCCGGTCATGTGAACGACTATTATATGTCCCGGTCTTTTGTAAAATTAATTATTCCAAACCTGTCTATGAAGATAAAATCAATTATCTGGATGCTTTTCATGATATCAATTTTATTCAGTATCATAGGATGCAAGGAGAACAGGGTCCCAAAAGGGTTGTCAGGCGACCTGATCATTTTTCATGCCGGGAGCTTGTCAGTTCCGTTTAAGGAAATTGCTGCAGCTTTTAACAAAGAGTATCCGGCCGTTAATATCCTGCTGGAACCTGCAGGCAGTGTGGCATCGGCCAGAAAGATCACCGATCTGGGCCGGCCTTGTGATATTCTGGCATCATCCGATTATAGGGTCATTGATGATATGCTCATTCCCAAATATGCCGGCTGGAATATCCGCTTTGCCAGCAATGAGATGGTCATCGCTTATACTCCTAAATCAAAATACCTTGAAACTATTGATTCCATAAACTGGTGCAGGATCCTTCTGCAAAACGATGTTCTCTATGGGCGTGCCGATCCTGACCAGGATCCCTGTGGATACAGAACGGTGATGACACTCATGCTGGCAGAAAAATATTATGGCTCTGCTGATATGGTAAAGAACTTTATTAATAAGGATGTCAATTATATTCGTCCAAAAGAAGTTGATCTTTTGCCGCTTCTCGAAACCAATAGTGTGGATTATATCTTCATTTACCGGTCGGTGGCAGAACAACATAAATTGAAATATCTCCGTTTGCCCGACGAGATAAATCTTGAAAACCCTGCTCTGGCTGAACTTTATTCCGGGGTTTCGGTGGATATCGTCGGCGACACACCTGATACCCGTAAAACTATTAAGGGCGAACCCATGGTTTATAGTATGACCATATTAAATAATGCTCCGAATAATGAAGCAGCCATGGCTTTTACAACTTTTTTACTCAATCCCGACAAAGGAATGGCTATCATGATCAGGAATGGTCAGCCATCCGTTATCCCATCCACTGCCACAGGTTATGATCAGCTACCAGCCTCATTAAAAAAATACGCCACAAAATGATTAAACGGGATGGATTCCATTTATTGTTCACATTCCTTGGGGGATTGGTGCTTCTGTTTATCATTGCACCATTGCTGGGTATGTTTCTTAAGACCGGTCCGACAGATCTGGTAAAGACAGCTCAGGATGCTGAGGTGACACGTAGCATTTGGCTGACATTATGGACGTCGATGCTGGCGACCATCGTCTTTGGTGCCGGAGCTATTCCATTGGCCTGGTTGCTGGCCAGGAAAAATTTCCGTTTCA
The DNA here is from genome assembly GCA_026391695.1 of Bacteroidota bacterium. NCBI lineage: Bacteria > Pseudomonadati > Bacteroidota > Bacteroidota bacterium. The sequence continues at coordinate 1,831 of JAPLDP010000024.1, read as the reverse complement.
AGCAGCTTATTCTGGGCATCATCGATCTGCCTATTGTCATCCCGCATTCTGCAGCCGGCATAGCAGTGCTTGGTTTTATCTCACGTGATTCAGTTGTAGGGAAAGCCGCCTCTTTGGTCGGGATTAACTTTATCGGACACCCTGCAGGTATAGCTGTTGCGATGGCCTTTGTAAGTATCCCTTTTTTAATCAATGCTGCACGTGATGGTTTTGCAAGTGTGCCTTTACGCCTTGAACATGCTGCGCTGAACCTTGGCGCCCGCCCCAGCCGGGTATTCTTCTCCATATCACTGCCGTTGGCCTGGCGAAATATCGTGTCGGGCCTTATCATGATGTTCGCACGCGGCATGAGCGAATTTGGCGCCGTAGTCATTGTCGCCTACCACCCCATGATCACACCTGTATTGATATATGAAAGGTTCGGGGCTTTCGGACTGAAATATGCCCGGCCTGTGTCAGTCATATTTATTCTCATTTCACTGCTATTTTTTATCCTGTTACGGTCGCTGGCAAAAAATAAGAAAAATGCTTGAAATCAGGAATCTGACTAAAAATTACGGTGAGTTTAAGATCGCTGGTGTAAACCTGACAGTCCAAAAAAATGACTATTTTGTCATCCTCGGTATGTCGGGTGCCGGAAAAACCCTGCTACTGGAGTTAATCGCAGGGCTTGTCATTCCTGATGAGGGCGAAATTTCCCTTGAAGGTAGGAATATAACCCATGAAAAGATACAGAAAAGGCAGGTTGGCATGGTGTTTCAGGATCATGCTATTTTCCCGCATATGTCGGTCAGAGAAAATATCGCCTTTGGATTGAGTAAGAAAATGCTGAATAAAAGGGATTTTACCTCCGGGATTTTAAAACTCACCGATGAAATGTCGATATCGCATTTGCTTGACAGAAAGCCTGCAACACTGTCGGGAGGAGAGCTTCAGCGTGTTGTCCTGGCAAGAACACTGGCCAGCCATCCAAAACTGCTCCTTCTTGATGAACCATTGGCCTCTCTTGATGTACAGATCCGTTCAGACATGCGGAAACTTTTACGCCAGATACACCAGAGCGGGCAAACAATCATTCATGTTACCCATGACTATGAAGAAGCCATCTCACTGGCTACCAGAGTGGCAGTTATAAATAAAGGTGCTATCATTCAAGCCGGCGGGGCAGAGGAAGTCTTCCATCATCCTAAATCGGCATTCGTCGCCAACTTCACAGGTATTAAAAATTTCTTTCCTGTCACACTTATCAGATCGCGCAACTATCCTGAAGAAAAGACGGTGGAAGCTAAAGTTCATGACCAGCTATCTATTTATCTGCTGACCGACAGTTCAAATATGCAAGGCTTTATTATGATCCGGGGAGAAGACATTATAATCTCCAATGCAAAAATTGAAACCAGCGCTGTCAACTGCCTGCAGGCTACAATCACCGATATTCACCCTGGCATTCATGGCATGGAACTGCATATTGACTGTGGCATCGACCTTGTGGCGGTGATCAGTAAACAATCATTGACAGCTCTCAACCTGTACGAAGGGAAAAATATCTGGATTTCATTTAAGGCATCAGCAGTCAAATACCTTGAAAATTAAAAGAGGCTCCGTAATTCAGTCAGAGCCTCTCCTGGTATAAACCTTTCAAAAATTAACCCCCTCTTCGAAAGATTTAAGGTCGTTTTGACTCCTTTTAATCCAAATATACATTACAAACCGTTTGGTTTACACACAGACGAATAAAAATCCAGTCCGTAGCTCAAGCGCTGCACGTGCTCGAAGCACAATCATTTATATTTGCGCAATAATCTAAAATTCGACATTTTATGAAACGAGC
>JAPLDP010000023.1 GCA_026391695.1 Bacteroidota bacterium | reverse complement strand
TGAAGTCAGATTTCTGCCTTCCTTTCTAATATCGCCTTCTACTTATCCTTCTACTTCTACTTCGTATGTTCTGAGATGGTTAATCATAAGAATGAGTACCTTTACGATGCCAATGGCACTAAGTTACGGAAGATGCACTACAAAGACAACTGTCTGATGGAAACCATCTCACTGGACCACCTTCCAGTTCTCTCCTTCTTTGGTCATTTGCAGGGTCACCGCTTCGGTGTGGCCGTCGGTGCATACCAGCTCCACATTCAGCGTGGTCTCCGAAGCTGTCGCGCCGGGCGTGGTCGTTACAGTCTTCACCTCTTGAAGCCCCTGGTGCTGCTTGAAGATATTCTGTATCTCGCCCTGGAACTCTTCGATGATCTGCTTTTCGAAATCTTTTTTATCCGCCCAGCCGGCAATCATACCCGGATTGGTGCCGGTGTAATTGTTCTTATTTATCGAAAAATAATATTCCCTGGCAGTATCCTCCGCCGATGTGCCGCCCTTCGGCTTGCATTGCATAGCCAAAAGAAACACCACCCCAAGAAAGACAAAAACCGAAATGTAATGTCTAGTCCTTTTCATGATTATAATATTTTTTATGTCAAAATCTCCCAACTATTGATCATTGCTCATTGATCATTGCTCATTGATCACTGATCATTGTTCATTGCTCTCTGATCACTGCTCCCTGATCATTGATCATTGTTCATTGCTCTCTGATCACAGTTCCCTGATCATTGTTCATTGATCATTGATCATTGATCTATTCAGTTCTGTTATACACCAAATCCCCCGGCGTATTCCTGAACAGCCTGTTTATCACCCATGCCGAGCTGAGATAGCTGATGACCAGCATGGCCACGAGAATGATGACGGCTTCGAGGTCGTATATGTAGAAGAAGTCGAATTCGTTGCTGATATCTTCATTATACAGCTTCACCAGCCGTAACAGCAATCCCATTTTGGCGATGATGATACATGCTGCGAGAGCGAGCAGCTCGGATGTGAGTATAAACACGAACACCATGTTTTTGTATATGGTTTTGATCTCGATGCCGAATGCCTTGTAGGTGCCGATGTTCATCTTGATTTTATTCAGGTGGTTGGCGATCATATTACGCACGAAGAAGCTGATGCTCAGGAAGCTGAAGATGATCAGAACCAGTGATACGGCGAGGGTGAGGATGGTGACGAAGTTATAGTTTTCGAGTGATTTGATCATGCCCATTTCGAGTTCGATCTGTGTGGTGCCGAAGAAGTTGTTGGCGAAGTCTTTCACGCGGTTGAGGTTGGTGAAGCTCACGCAGATGGCTTGCCGGCTGGGAGCATCAGATGATTCATAGCTAAGGCTGGGCCAGTAGAATTTGATGACCGAGGAGGCTTCTTTGTTATATTCTTTCAGCAAGGTAGTGATTCCCATAGTGCCGACGAACCTGTCGAAGGCATCCTGTTGTTCCTGGGGCGACAGGTTGCGTTGGAAGTCAATCTGAACGAACGATGTAGGGCGGAAGGTCAGGCTGTAGGCATACACGAAGTTTTTATTCCGGTCTTCACCGGCATTGAAGGAGAGCTGGTCCAAAGGTGAGTTGCCGGCATTTTTAAGTTCCGTGAAGGCCTCTATCACCTTTTGGTTTATTTTTTCCCTGTTGGCGGGATCGATGTCGAAGATGACATAAACCTTGTTGAGGCTGTCGCGTGTGCGGAAACATTCGATCTCATGAGTACGGATGTTATCGTAGAAATAGGGAGTGGAAATAAATTCTCTCTTATCGGGAAGCTGTTCTACGACAGCGGAGATTGGTATGGGAATATCTTCCTGGTACAGGTGAATGAAGGGCGGATCTTTTTCAATGTCATGACCCAGCACCTCTTTCAGAAGGTGGTAGGTGACGATAAGGGAATAGTTCTTTTCGGGTTTAATTGAAAATTCATTGGCGACATCAAAACGGTGGCCAATTGCGTTATTGTCTTCATATTCGAGGATAGTGCCCACCAATGTGTCGTTGGGCAATACCGTGCGGCCGGGGATAGCGGAGGAGCGCTCGAAGTGGTTACGGAACTTTGAAAACTCATATATGGAGCTGTACAGATATGCGGCTGCCGAATCAGGGTTTTCTTTATATTCCTGGTAGGAGACGTTTTGTTCAAGGTCTTCGAGTTCGCCGACGAGGTCGGCGGTGACGGAGCGCACAAAGGGGTCGGACATCTGCTTGTTGAGGAAACGCAGGCTATCTTTTGCAAAACCGATGGCGAGTATGGTGATGAAGAAGAGGATGAATACCCACCAGAAGTAGCGAGAGCTCCGGCCCAGCAGCACCTGGCATTCCGATTTATAGAAGAGCTTTTTAAAGCCTATCTTATCCCTGTAATTTTTATAAAGGCCGAGAAACGACATGAACCTGTCGAACCAGATAAACAGGAATGAAAAGAGGTTTTTCCAGGTGACCTTTGATCGCATTGTGGCTCTTTTCTTTTTCAGATTGGATTGGGTAGTATTTATTGCGTTCATATATGCAGGAAATCAATCAATTTAGCTTTCATTTCTTTAAAGGAGAGGATTTTTTCAGGATATCCCAAATGACGCCAGCCACGTTTCTCGTTACCGGGTGGGGAATCAGAAACATAAACCATATTCGAGTCGATTTTACCATAGAACCGGTCTTTGTCGTACCGTTTTGTTTCGATAAAGACTATTCGGTTGGCGAATTGGAGTGTCAGATTTATATCGTGCGATACGATAATGGCGCTGCGTGTCTTATTGTCGTTGAAATTATCGATAAGATTTCGAATAACCTTCATAAGCTCTTGGGAGTTGCTGAAGTCGAGGTTTCCAGTCGGTTCGTCGCCGAAGAGGACGCTAAAGTGGGAGTTATTAGCGCGTGCGAAGGCGACGCGTTGCTGTTGTCCGCCCGACAGTTGGCGTACAGGGCGGGAGTGCATATCTTCGCTGATGTTGAGGTCTCTGGCGAGTGTTTGACGGGCATGGACAATGGCGCACATCTCGGTCGAGAGATCGCAGTCGGCATTAAAATCAGGGAAGGGACATATATTTTTATCCTTTTTGCAATAGACCTTTTTCAGGTCGATCATTTCGGGTATGGCGGCATTCTCTTCGGCCGAGAAGTTGGGCATCAGGTTGGTATTCTGGAAGATGAAGGCGAAGTATTCATCGCGCAGACGCTGCTGTAAACGATGCTGTTTTTTGTGATCTTTCCATATATCGGTAATGACCGAATGGTTACGTTTACCTTTGAATCCATTCTTATGGTTTGAAAGAAGATGGTGAAGCGGCATTTCGATAAACGTTATTTCCTCAGGTTCTTCGGTACTATGACGGCCATAGAATTTCAGCGACATGATTTCATTTTCATTCAGTTGTATTTTTTCATTTGCAAAAACTGTATGAAAAGGTTCGGGTGTGGATGAGATGGTATTGGTCATCAGCCCCAGTGTTTCGAGCAGGGTGCTTTTGCCTGAGCCTGATTTCCCAAAAAGTACGCAAATCTCGCCCGATGGTATCTCCAGGTCGCTGATATAAAGAACCGGGTGTACGCGGTCGTATGAACAAACGAGGTTTTTTATGCTGAATAGTGTCATATCAATATCCTGTATCTCAATTTAATGATGCTATTTTTTCAAAAAGTTACGTGCCGTTTCCAGAACATCGTTCGATGGATTGGTAATCTCATTGGGGAATACTCTTGCGTCGAGCCAGTAATACCAGAAATAGCGCTGGTCGGGTTGAGTAGGCACGATGTTGAGAAACGGGTACAATGGGAATCCATCATCCCTGAAACCGTAATTAGTGAAGTTAATATATTTGTTGGTAAGGGTCGTATAAAAGGTGTCTTCACGGTTGGGGGTTATGGAAGAGGGATTCTGGGGGGTGTTTTTATACTCCAGAAAACGGCGGATGTATGCGCTATAATCTTTAAAGTATTTTGCGTTGAGCATATTCTTTCCATTAATGAGGCTCTGGAGGTGTCCATTGGCAATTATGAGGTCGACACAGAGGGCGAAGAGCTTGTCGGCCGGAAACTGGTTGGAGTAGAGGATATCCCTGTTATAAATAAGTTTAAATTGCTGTGGAGCCGGCAGGCCGGTGAGGTAGGTGATATCCTGGCCTATGGAGAGATCATCGAAGTCTCCCTCGCGTATGAGGTTCAGCTCGCGGCAGAGTATTCTTTTCCAGATGTCATAGATATGTTCACGCAGCACCTGTTCATTCTGGATTTTACCCGGCGGCACCAGGTTGTTGATATAGTCCTGAATTTGCTGTACATTCACATGGCCGATGAGTGCGACATAATTAAATATAGGATACTGCGACCACGTGGGCTTATAACAGGTGTAACCATCCTGGTAAAGTTCATTGGTCGACATCAGCAATGTGAGTATTTCATCGAGCGACAGCCCCAGGTTGAGGCAGAAGTAGATGACCCTGGCACGGTATTCATTTTCGGTGCCACCGCCGCCGAGAGCTTCGCCCAGCTTTTTGATATATTCTTCGGTGTTGACGGCAATGTTATTAAGGGCATTGTCGAGCTCCTGTTGAAGCCGCAACACCGAGATGCTGTCGGCAGGGTAAAAGGTCTGTGCGATGATGGGGAATTTTTCGGTATTGACGTTACAAATCCGGTTCCTGTTGTTGTCGGTGTTGCACAGAAAATCGGCCGACTGGTTGAAGGCGGTCGGAAAGTTGGAGAAGAAGGGCAGGAAGATACTCCTGGCAGCAGGGCATGTGCTGATAAAAGTATTATAGGTGTTCCACGATTTTTGGTTTTTCTGCACGGCCAGTGACTGTGTGATGCGATCAACCTGTAAGCGGAAGTCGTCATACGCGTTGCTGATATGCTGGCGGTAGTGAATCTGGTATGTCAGGAGGTTGAAGTTATTCTTATTAAGCAGGTCAATAATCTGAGTTTCTGTGATATTGGGATAGTTAGCCTGGTTATTTCCTGCGTCGCCGATGAGAACGAGGTAGTTGGTGTTGAGTGGATTCACGTCAAATGTGTTGACAGCCTGCTGTATGCCATAGAAGAGTGCTTCGGGGTGGTCCCTGTCGGCGCCATTGCGGGCAGGGTCCATAGCCTGCCGGAAGAAGGTGATCATCACATCCACATCATTACTCCAATTACCGAGGTTGGCTATTTCGACAGGCTGTGGTTCCGGCTTGTCACGATATACCACACCACCAAAGTAGTACTCCAGGTTTTTCTCCTGCGACTGGTTTCGTTCGAGAATGATACGCATGGTTGAGTTGAGTGCCATGATGACCGAGTTGCGGTAAATCTCCATGCTGGCAGTGGCGTCGACGACGAAGAGTATGTTGACTCGTTTGATATGGCGGAAACCCCGTGTGAGTTCATCTCTGATCAGCGCCACCTTTAACGGATCGACAGAAGCGGGGATACAGTTGCTTTGAGTGATGATGCCGGGAATCTGTACCTTACCAACGACACCCACCTTAGGGAACTGTTCGTTCATGTCGATACCTTTTGTGAGTATATAAAAACGGTTCAGGCTGCCTGTTTGTCTGTCACAATACATCGGGTTTTCGCCGAAAATGATGTTACCCTGGGCCTGTGTGGGTTGAAAATTGGAGTTGTTATCATAACTGTGTGCCGGGCCTGACTGTGAGTATATTCTCACAGGATCCCTGTCACGGCAGCGTTCCCAATTCATTTCGAGCGCCAGGTGGTGGTTCCACTCGGTGAGATATTGCAGCGACACCCATCCTTTTATATCTTCTTTATACGTGTTCCGGCTCAGACGGGGTTTGGTGCCAAGCAGATAAAAATTATTTTCTTCTTTGTATACAAAAAGTATGGTGAAGTCTCTGGCGTCGGCGATTTTATTTGCAAGGTTGCTGACAGGTGCTGAAAAGAAGCCGGTAGAAGCAGGATCGGGATTAGTGATGTCGAGACGATTAATCACCATAGCTTTTTTATTGAACTCAGCATGGTATTCACCTACAACGACATCGGGCTGGGTAAGACAGTCGGACCATAACAGCAGGTCGCTCTTTTTAAACCAATAGGTGTGATCATTCCATCCGGGCAACAGGGTTGTAATTTTAACAAAAGCAGCTTCGACAGCTTTGATCTTATCGGCACGTTCATCCAGCACATAGAATGCATCCATGAATCTGAATGTCGTAGAGCCGGAACCAAATGATTCGTTGCCGTATCCTTGGGTGCTGTTATTGCTCGCATACACCATCCATGTGGAACCTTTAATAGTTCCTCCCGGATGTGTCGTAAGCATGACCCCTGTCGAAAAACTGGTGACAGGTTTCTTCAGGCAGGAGGGAATTTCTTTTAGCTGCTGGGCGTATATAGTGAAGAATGAACAGGCAAATGCTAACAAGACTAAAGCTATCCTTCGCGTTATCATGGATTAATCTCCCTATTTATTTTTGAACAATTTTTCAAACTGATAATCGAAAATATATGGTGATTTGGGCATACCGTCATATATATTTTTCAGGATGTTCAGCTTCTCATCGTATTTGGCATCATCGATATGTACTTTTTTGAAGGGCGTGTGGATATAAATTTTGACATGGCTATAATTGGATTCAAGTTTATATTCCGACACGGCATCGATGAAATCGGTGATGTAATTAATATAGGTATAAGGTGATGCGAGGACGATATGCAGGTTGACATCACGCCGGTTACAGGGAATATTATCAAGGTACTGTTTGAACAGGTCTATATCATTATAATATCCTTCGGGGTAAAATTCATAGCAGCATGCGAGAAAGTCGGCAATCGCCTGTTTGTCATCGCTGAATGTCCTCATCACAGCACAGGAGTCGGAGTTATAAGCGGAATAAAGGAATAATTCATGAATGCCGTCCTTGTCAGGAGCATTGATGATGCCTTCAACCTCATCGATGAATTCTTTTCTGTTGAGGTCTTCATAATCCTTATAAGAGTTATTCACATAATAAATATCTATCGGAGGTATTTGCCGGGCATAGAGCATAATTGATTCCTTTTCATCCCTGATGTCGCTGTATGAGAGTTCAAAGAAGGGAGCGTCAGGATTCTGCTGGTATTCGTATCGGTATATATCGATACCATAAGGTTTTTCGATTCTGAGCATGACATCGCCACGTTTACGTTCGTCGTCGGGCACTGCCAGAGTGAGCCGGACATCTTTGCCGGCTTTGATATATCCTTTTTGTGAATTAGCTTTGGTCACACCACAAAAGAAATACGGTACTTTGTTCAGATTTCCGGGGAACTTCGGGTCGTTCTCGATGAAAAAGCCTATATTAACAGGAGTAGATTTAATATTGGTGGTCTGAAGATTTTGGCAATATACCGGAGCTTCTCTGGTGTACAGAAGGTCGCTGATGCGGCTGAACTTGGTGTTAGGAATATAGGGTACATTCGGACGCTTCAGGTTATAGGCGATGCCAATGTTCATGCCCCAGGAGATGAGGACGTCTTTTTTGCCGTAACTCAGCATATTAGGGCATGCAGAACCCTTGTCGGTGATCATAGCCGGGAAACTGTGGTCATTGATGATATCATTAAAGCCAAAGTAAAATTCAGGTCCTAGTGAAAGGGTGATACGGGGGCTGACATCAAATCCGGCCGTGAGAGAGGTATGTCCCAAAAGTAAAAGTGACAGGTCAGGTTCATCGATCCGTGTAAAGTCATCATTCATGTAATGCTTATAGCCATATTGAGGTAGATTATCCAGCATAATGGGGTATCCTTCAAATACATATTGCCCGCGATAGCCGATATCGGCATTATCGATTATATAACTGGCATTCAGGGGATAGGCAAAAGTGATTCCTGCACGCCAGGTGAGACTGGTTTTTGAAAATTTCCATATACCTGCGAGATCAAGCGGAATACCCAGGTATCCGATATGAGCGGTTTGCTGCAGGTCATGGCCATCGATCAGTAAAGTGTAGGGATCTCCATCCTGGTCGGTTTGACCGGTAATTTCCTGTGTGAAGTTCTTTTTTTCGAGCGCGGTGTTGATATGTATCATGCTTATACCTGGTGAGAAAAGAAGGTTGAATTTACCTTTTCCGGCCAGGGGATAATTCAGTTTGAGAGCGACAGCCCATCCGGCTTTAAATCCCTGCTGAGGTTCAAAGGCATCATTGGAGATACTATTTTGCAGGAGAGCGGGTTCCAGCGCCACTGATAAAGGGATAAACCGACTTGAGCCGAGGCCATCGACAAAAAGATGATCGGCACGGTCAATACGGATAATCTTATATGATTCATCCTCAGTGTAAAACAGGGTGATAAAAAGCTGATTGGTAATGATCACAGGTGCTACATAATAAAGGTCAAGGTCGACATTTCGCGGGTAATATTCAAGTTTTTTACTGATTTGAACGTTGATGATGCCATTCTTACGCACGCGGGTGACCTTAAAATCATAGAGAAAAATCTTATCGATAAAATATTTTTTCGAAAAGCTGCGCATGGCGCTGATATAATCGTTTACGGTCATCTTCATGTAAGCCGAGGTATCCAATTCGTAATAGACCGGTATCATTTCATTCAGGAATAGGTCGCTGAACTGGCTGGTAGTTTGATTTATGACCGTAGTATCTTCCGGTGCGAGGTTACACAATGTTTCATAGTGTGCGATGAATTTTTTCAGACGCAGGATGTTTACGCTGCTCTGGCCGTATGAGCCGGTAGTGAGCAGGAACAACAACAACAGTAGCGGAAGGGTCCTATAAATTATTTTTCTCATATCCTTTATTCAAATTATTGAACGATCATCGCTTTTTTTGCCTGCTGTCCGGCATCGCTTTTTACCGAAATGATATAGACACCATCCACCAGGGAAGAGAGATTCATCTCGTATGTGAAAGTGTCGATGAAATTGATTTTTGGGATGAGCTCTGATCTTACCAATTGTCCCTGTGAAGAATAGATGTCAGCAATATAGCGATGGTCGGCAGCATTTTTTATTATCAGGGTATATATTCCTTTTGAAGCAGATGATGGCATGACCGAGATTTCGAGAGCTCCCGACAGTTTTAAATCCATCTGTTCATTATAGAGTGACCTGGTCCAGCATTCTCCGCTTGTACTTGCAGATGTCTCGACCCAATATGTGTTGTGTTCTAGATCCAGCATGCCGAAGTCGCAGAAGTTGGAATAATAAACCGTGTTGATGACATCCTGGAAAGTCGTATTGACCGTATATCCCCAGCGATACAGTGGCATATCTTCACCAAGGTAGATAAGAATACCTTTATAAGGAGCTTTACGTTTGATTTTAAAGGCCGTATCGGGCGATTGCTGCGATTTCAGCAGTATCTCTTTTGTGGCTTTTCCTGTGAGGCATTGCCAGCAGGTATTCCGTTCGGTCACCCTCATTGTAAGCTGAATGGCCTGATCCACCTCACCCCAGTGTATACGGATGGTGCTGGAGTTGATTTGTTCCGAATAAAGAATATGATCGTCGGGCAATATCCATTCATAATTGCAGGTGTCGCAAAAAGGTGAAATGGAGTAATACATGTCGCTATCGAATGATGACTGGTTGCTGCAAATGATGTCAGGTCCTGTGATGGTGAGCTGATGAAACGGAAGCACGGTGACCTGTTTCTGGACGGTGGAGCTGCATCCGAACCGGTTCCAAGTTTTGAGGCTGATGGTATAATCACCTGGAGCAAGGAACAGATGACTGGGATTTTGAAAGACAGAGGTTATTCCGTCATCAAAATCCCACTGCCATGCGGTAACAGTATATGGATCCTGAGAAAGGTCATAAAACTGTGCTGCTGTGCCGGCACAGAGGTTATAGCATGGTGAAAATGTCGACGATTGGTTTATTCCAAAGTCTGTAACAGGTGGCTGAATGATGATAATACCGGCGGGAGCACTGGTTTCAAGAAACTGTCCTGAAAAGATATTAGATAGGGAGCAACGGAACAAATAAGTGACATAGCTGCTGGCGTCGGTGACCTGCAGAGTATCGTTATCATACCCTGTGAGACCCGGCATATCTGATGTAATGATATTCCAGATCCCTGAGGATGTTTCACTGAGTTCCCAGGTAAAGATGATATCGGGCGTAGTGCAGGCAATCGAAAAAAGTGCCTCTTGCTGTCCAAGGCAAATGGAGTCGTTGACAGGTTGCTGTGAAATAACCTGTCCCCTGCAGAAAGGATGTAGAGACAGGATAAAAATGAACAGCAGTATTTTTCTATTCATCGGCTGTGCTATTTTGAATTTTATTGTTCAGGTTTATTTACAGATTTATTTTTTTTCCATGTCCTGATATTTTTCAGGCTATTTTGTTTGAAGTTGTATGATATTCCGACTTCGATACCGAAGCTGAAAGGTTTTATTGATGTCGTCGCCATTGAAAGGTCGGTTATATTACCTGCGGGTTCGATGATTTTATCAGGGGTATTCCCTGAGCGCAGTTCCGTAATAGAATAATTCACATAGGGTGCGATGATCCAGTGCAGACGGGCATAGCGGTCCTTACGAAGGTCGAATCCCACTTTAAGATGGGCGGCGATATAGTAAGGTTCAAAAGTTTTATTATCATCGCCGGAGTTAAGAACGGCATCGTAGGTTCCGAAACCATAATAGGGCAGGTCGTCAATGGTGATCCCTTCGATCCAGTCGCCGCTTTGCGGATCCTGGAAAGCACAGTTTTTGCCAACATAGGAAATAGTGCCGGATGTTATTTCAGTTGTGTTATTCAACAGATAATTAAACGAAACGCCGGCATTCAATATGATGGCATTGATTTTTTTCGGAGTAAAATAGCGTTTCAGCGATAGTGAAAGTGGAACCGACAGCACATCGAATGTTTTTTTCTCGGTGAGTGATTTGACTTGAGTAAGGAGGGTATGGTTGCATAATAAATCGTTCAAAGGTGAAAGTGTGGCGTATGCTTCATTTTTGTACGTATCGAGTTGCCAGTTCCAGACCACGTGATTATAGCTTATACCAATATCCAGGCCATACTCCCAGCGGCGTACCTTATTAAAGACAGTGAATGTGTCGCTGGCGATGAAGGTAAGGCTGGCAAGGGCACCGTAAGTTTCGGCAGGTTCTATGGTGATGTCATTATATTCACTGAGTGACTTGAAGGAGGCCGCACTACCACCACCATGCAATGTCAAATTCAGAAAGCTCCAGCGGTTTTTATAATCAATAGTAACGGGAGGTTTAATGGTATCAGGTTGTATTTCCAGAAATCTGATCTTATATTGAATAGGAATCTCGACACCGGATTTATAAATATATTTTTGTTTTGACATTGTGAACCAGAAGTTCAGGTTGACAGATTGACGGACCATGGATTTGCAGTCAATTCGCGATGGGGCAGAAAATTCGATTGACACCAGCGCATTGGTATAAATCTCGCCACGGAATTTAAAATAGAAATCATTGGCTACGACATCTGTTTCTTTCAATATTTCAATATAGTCGAACCATCTCTGTGCACTGTCGCAATAAGACTGAACTGAGTAATAGGCAGGGAATGAAGAGGTGTCGAGACATGCCCGCGGCTGGAAAAAGTTCGGAATAGCCGGTACATTTTTAACGACTGCCTGTTCATCGAAATAGCTTTTAAATTTTTCGATGACCACCTGGTCGAACTGCTCGGATGCCTCTTCACGGAGTTTCATCGTGAGCAGACACGAATCGACGAGCATCCTGATATTCCTCTGGATAAGGGCTTTGCTCTCGGCATTGAAATCGATGCTACGGCCATATTGCTTGATGATATCGCTGTTGTTGACGTAAAGGGTGTCGTTCTTTTTTTGTGCATACAGCGATAATGCAAGTAAAACAAGCAAATTGATAAGTGCAAGGCGTGTTATTCTTAGCAGGATTGTATTCATTTGTTGATAACGATTTTTTTATACAAGGAAGTTGCATATCCTTCCAGTCGTAACAGATAGATACCGGCAGGCCAGTTATTGCCGTGTATCATGCACTCTTTTCGGCCCGTTGCAGGATTGAGTGACATGGAAGTGATGACTTTACCCGTTAAATCGGAAACAGTGATAAAGTATTCGTTCTTATCCATATCAGGTATAATCACGGTAAAATTCCCATCATTGGGATTCGGGCAGACCACCAGGTCACTTTGATTTAGCGTATATCCGATATTTTTATCGCCGGGCCAGAGATAAATATTTGATTGTGTGAGGCAGGCCGCATCATTGAGTTCGAAAGCCGTCATGACATAAAACTGAGCTCCGGCAGCAGGTGCAAAAGATTCACCCAGGAAGCAATAGGGTACCTGCGTGGTTTGAAGCAATTCACCGTTTTGATACCAGTAAAAATAGTTTGCCGAGGTGTCGGAACAAAGTAACAGATTATGGTTGTAAAGCATCATGAAAGAGGTATCGGGAGCTTTAGTATTCCCAATATCGATAAGGAATTCCTTAGACGTCATGCAGCCGTCTTTTTCCATTTTGACGGTTATTTTACCGGTACGAAGCATTTCACTTAAAGATCCTTGTCCATGCCAATGAATAATAGCCTGGGAATGATCCCCGCTGAGTGACTGTATCCTGCCACCTTCGATGTTATCCCATGTAATCTGATCATAACCGGCTGGACCGGGACTGATTATATAGCTGACATCGTATTCATTGAGGCAGACTTCACGGTCGCCGGTGAGCTGAAAATCAGGGAGCGCCGTGAGCTCTAATTCTTTACCGACGGTATATTCCGCACCCTCGACGAGGAGATGATAAGTGATGGTATGTACACCTGGTGTAGCCAGCGAGGGATTATACAATGTGGTCGAAGCAATGACACCTTCTCCTGAAAAGTAGCCTCCTTCGGGTATACCGGTCAACTCATAAACCGTATTATCCTGGCATACCGGAGAGCTTAATTCCTCATTCCACATAAAATCGAGATAAAAGATTTTTATAGTGATGATCTCAGAAAATTCATTCAAAGCGGAATTAGCGCATTTTCCTCTGGCACGAAACTCAAAAATGTTGTATCCGGGGATGAGTTCAGCTGCAATTGAAGATAGCGGTATGGTCACTGTAAAATCTCTGACACCCTGCGGGTCATTCCACACCTGAGTATAAGGTGCTGCACCTTCTCCGTTGTGACGCGCTTCAAGTGCGATGATCTTGTCATAACCGGCAGGATCTTGATAATCTAATGTCCGGTTAAGGTTGATTTCAAAATCTACGTCAGTATTTGAGTTGACAACAAGCGTCTGGTCATCATAAGCAACATCATTTATAGACAATACACTTACTAACGGTTTGGCATAATGAACAGGAATAGTAATGATGGTGTCAATTGTTATAGCATTTTCAATATAGGAGGCATGAAAGAAAAGGGTGTTCAAAGGAGCGTCAAAGAAATAATTTCCTGAGGAATAGCAATCATAGCGATTACTAGGATCATCGTAAGCAGTAATGTCACCTGTACTCCATAAGTATGTATTGTTCAATGAGAAATGAATTAAACTATCCGCAAAAGGATTTTGGGTTCCCCAAATAGTGTCTTTGTCGTTTGTAAAGACATAAAGTTTCACAACAGACATAAAGGGATCGACGATGATAGTATCATTTGGTATGTCCAATCTGACTTCGACTATTTTTGATTGAAAAAATTGTTGTGGCATGTATTGATCAAATGGATTTCCGATACTATCAACACGGAAATAATCCATGATTAAAATAACATACAGTAGAGCAAAGTATTTTGCATATTTTTTTATCATAATACTGAATATGATGAATTTACACTTTATTCTTTCACAATCCGGAATGAAGAGACCTGTTGATTGCTGCTGTTGGACAAATGTATAAAATAAATCCCACCCGGTAAGGAGTGAAAATCCAGCTCCAGAATCTTAGAATTCAGGTTCTGTATGGTCATCACTTTTTCACCGTATGCTGAATATACGGTGATGTCAAGGGATAAAGACATGTAAGAGCGGATGAAGACTTTATCATTTGTAGGATTTGGGAACACTTCAAAGGCAGTGGGATATTCGTCGATACCTACATCAGTGATAGCAAAGAGTGTAAAAGGATTACCTTCCATATTAATTTTGCAATCCTGTGTAATAACCTGGTCTCCAATGAGTGTAAGCGTGAAAGTATGTCCTTTGCGATTACACAGATCTACTGTATCAGGATAGAGGATAATACCTGTGGGATCGATTTCAAAAAAATTGTATTCATCTGCCCAGAGCATTTCTCCGGCTGTATTGTCAGTCAGCGTATATATGCTCTGTATGTTGCCGGTATTGATTTCAGCACCGGACTGATGGATCATTCCCTGGAAGAAATGAATCACCAGTGAGTCGCTGCAATAGAAAAATATTGTGTCCTGTTCTGGGGGCGGAAAAAATGATACGCCCGGTAAGGTGCATTCAGTCAGGATATTAACCTGGAGGATTTTTTGCTCCACAATATTGCAGTGTGTATCGGTACCGGTATACCGGACTGTAAAAAACAAGTCAGATGCTACGGGATCAATATGATTGACAATAATCGCAATACTGGTTTCAGTTGATTCGGAAGTATCTAATGTTACACCATTCATTTCGATAATCTCCCAAATATAGGAGTAATTGTCAGGTTTATCCAGTATAGTGGCGGATATCTCGAACCTAAATGGAATATAATTGACAAAATAGTCATCACCCGAGGGAGTCTGATTGATCACCTGGAGCGCTGGAATCCGGAGTTTTTTAACATTAAGCTCTCCTATACCGAAGCCAAAGCGCGATGGTATTTGATTGGTGTCTTCGACCAATAATTTAATGTAAGTCTTACCGGGCGATATATCCATTGGCATAGTAATCAGGTTTGTATCACTAATTAAAATTTCATCATCAGGTAAGAACCAGAAATAGGTATCCCATTTTTCGGGATGTTCCGGACATGTAAAAGTGTATACATCGCAATCCTGCATGGCGAGTACATTGACTGAAAGAGTATCATTAGGTTCACAAAGGATGACCGAAGATCCATCAGGATTATGAGGTCCTCCGGTCATACCGACATCATTGCGCAATGTGCCGCATCCTATCGGCTGGTAATTGTCATTGTAGATAGATGACGGATCACCCTGGTCAACAACAGGCTGGTCACAATCGAACGTATAGCAGTTTGGCTGGAATACCACCACACTGTCGAAATTGTTGTTGGTCCATATATCTGCAAAAACCAGGTCGGAATAAAAAGCTTCGACATGCTCGTTGAAATATCCGGGTTCGTAATCTAACTTTAAGCTATTCTGAAACAGTGAGTTGACGATATTAATTTTATTTTGCTTAGAGAAAACGGATTTATTTTCACCGCTGTTAAGGAACGTGCAATTTTGAACAGAAAACTCATGAGGTACCGAGAGGGATGATTGCTGAAAATAGGCCGAACCATCATCAGGATTTTCAGAGAGGTTATTATCGAATATGCTGTTGAAAAGTATGGATTGGATACCCTTATCATAAAGATAAATAGCCGAACCGTAATATTCACCTGATTGATCTAAATTGAAGCATGCGTTTTCGCGGAAGAGGTTCCGTTTTATATCAAGTGCATAATTTGATAATATAGCACCTCCTTCACGTGTTTGGTTTTTATAAAAGTAATTGTCGGTAACATTGACTATGTCATTATAAGCGGCGCTATTGGAAATATCAATCGCGCCGCCATTGTTAGCTGAAGAGCAATATTGAAAACCATTCATGCGGATATCACCCGTCCGAACATTATTGAGATAAATTGCTCCACCATTGTGAAGTGCTATATTGCCCATAAAGTCGTTCCTGTTGAGGTCAATGGTTTCTGTTTGATCGAGATATATCCCTCCGCCGTCGCTGGAAGTATTGCCATAAACATCTGCCGAGGTCAATGTAAAAGTGTTGATGAGGGTGGCATATATGGATCCTCCCTTGCTTACGTTATTTGTGCTAAGATTTTGATTTGCTGAAAAAATATTACCGCTTAATTCTTCGCCAATGATGACATCGTCAAATTGAGCAATGAAAAGTCCTCCTCCTTTTGTACCTGAGATGTTTTGGTAGAAACTGCATCCTTTCGCGGTTAGGGTTTCCATTTCATTATTTCCGGTAGCATATACCGCTCCTCCTATATCAGATGAACAGTTTTGAAAACGACACATGTCGAAATCTGTGTATAATGTGGTGTCCATATATATAGAACCGCCTTTATCAATGCTTTTCATGTGGTTGAAATTGTTATCGACGCAAGCAAGGGTATCAAGTCCCGAGATATAGACAGCTCCTCCTTGTAAGGGTATTTCAGAAAATGACTGCGTGTTTTCGAAAGAATTGCCTGCAATATTTAGTGTTCCGGCGCGGATACTATTTTTTATATAGCCCATTCCACCACAATTTTTAGCCGTTATATTTTTCCACGTATTGTTGTCCACAACTCCATGCCGGATCCCTTTACCTGAAATGTTCAATGCGCCGCCATTATTGAAACCATGGATTTCTTCCAGGTCATTTGATGCAAATATTATATTCTCGATAAGAGCATCATTGGAAAATATTGAAATAGCTCCTCCGTCGGCGTAAATATCATCATCAGTGCAGGTTAGATGATTAAATACATTATTTTGAATGGTTGCCGTTCCGATCCCGGCTGATGTCAGATAAAATCCACCTCCTGAGCCATTTACGGTGAGGTCATGGGTATTGTTGTCATTGATTTCCAGTAGGCTGACGAATGAAGGGGTGGAACAATACATAAATCCTCCCGGTCCGCCAGTTATACTTTGTAAGGATGTTCCAGCAATATCATTGCTGTTTACAGTGATATTTTGCTGGACAATCGCTGTATTGATAAAATCGGATTGCAGGAAGACACTTCCACCACCTGTAGCAGCATAACAGTCGGTGAATTGGGCTTTTGTGACAGTGACATCTCCAATAAGACCTGCAGCATGAGCATATATACACCCACCTTGTTCTCCGGCAGAACAAGTGTTAAAGTAATTGGTTTCTCCTGTAATAGATGAAATGATTTTCATTGCAGTAAGGTCTTTTGCACTTATCAGGCAAAGCACACCGCCGTTATCATTTTCAGATTTCAAATTCTGAAATGAATTACCTTCCACCACTAGAGGACCCATATCGGATACCTCAACGTACAAAGCACCACCGGCCTCCGTGGCATATATATCCTGGAAGGTGTTCGTACGAATTATCAGGGAGTCCAGATATGCCGGTGAAGAATAATACAGGAATCCACCCGATCCTTGCGTTAAGGATTGTGAACCATTACCGGATACTGTATTGGTTGAAACATTTAAACCCTGAGTGATGGTGCTGGGATAGGTATGATCGGAGTGCAGATAGAAACTTCCTCCCCCGTCACCTGCATAACAATTGGTGATATTGTTGTTCTGAACTATGACATCACCGATTAATCCCTGTGCATAAGCAAAAATACATCCTCCGGAGCCGCTGCTGTGACATGACCTGTAAATATTGGCTACGCTTGTCAATGAGGAAGTGATATAAATTCCGGCAATATCTTTGGAGCTTGAAATAAACATTATTCCTCCATCAGCTCCCTGACCCTGTTTAATTGCTTTAACATTCTGGACATCATTAGATTTCATTTTCACTGGCCCTATTCCATCAGCAG
Organism: Bacteroidota bacterium; assembly: GCA_026391695.1. Taxonomy (NCBI): domain Bacteria; kingdom Pseudomonadati; phylum Bacteroidota; species Bacteroidota bacterium. The sequence continues at coordinate 20,918 of JAPLDP010000023.1, read as the reverse complement.
CGATGTAAAAAGCGCCACCGGCACCCGCAGCGGAAATATTCTGAATAGTGTTCGACGCCAGGGTGATTGTTTCCAAAAAGTAGGAAGAAATATAGTACAGGAATCCGCCCTCACTTTCAGAGGAATTTTGTAATGCCGAGCCTGTGATGACATTACCTTCGATGTGCAGGCTTTGAGCAAGTGAACTCATGGTAGCATTATCGGATTGAAGGAACAAGGAGCCTCCTCTGATACCAGCGTGAGATTGATCGAAGATAGCACCCGCAAGGATAACAGGTCCAATCAATCCGGCAGCCCTCGCATAAATGCATCCGCCATTATCTGCACTGTAACATTCAGTGAATATATTGGTGACTGCCGTGTTATCAGGGATAATTTCAATACCGGTAATGTCATGGCCACTGCTCAGATATATTACTCCTCCGTCGGCTGCTGTATTGCCTTGTGTTCCGATATTCGTAAAATCATTAGATTGGAGTGTCACTGGTCCAAGATCAGCAACGGAGACAAAAAATGCACCTCCCTGGCCGGCAGCCGTGATATTTTTAAGCTGGTTAGAAGTGATAGTCAGAGCATTTAATGTCGACGGAGAAAAATAATAGAGATATCCACCGGATCCTCTGGTTTGTGTATTCCCATTCAAGGCATTGAGAGTGCTATTGGTGACGGTCAGATTTTGATTACGTACGTTTTTAAAAGCGCCACCGGAAGTGAAATAAAAACAACCGCCGCCGAGAGTTGAGCTGCAATCTTCACAAACTGCCTGATCTATAAAAATATCACCTATCAGTCCGCCTGCTTCTGCATATATGCAACCCCCATAACCAGTAGTGGTACATGAGTTGAAGTAATTTTTTATGCCCGGCTGACCGACCGATAGGGTAATACTTTCAATATCCTGTTCACTGATCATGCACAAAGCCCCGCCATTTGTCGCATCACCGGTATTATTATTTGATGTATGATTGAAACTATTACCTTCGATGAATACAGGTCCAATATCGTATGATGAAATATAAAATGCCCCTCCTGATCCCGCAATGGGCAAATCAAACATTTCATTTCCAGTGATAGCAATCGAGTCGACGGATGCCGGCGAATAATAAAACATAAAACCGCCGGGTCCATCGTATACTAATTTGTCAGCCAGACCTCTGACTTCATTATCCCGGACAATGATATTCCGGATTTTACCGGTCATATTGTTACCCCCGGTAATATAAAAACTCCCTCCTCCATTATCAGCGGAACAGTTTGTAAATATCCCACTTCTTATATCAACAGTGTTAACAGTGCCATTTACAGCTTTCACATAAATACATCCTCCATTACCTGTATCCTCAACGGAACTGGCAGAACAGACGTCGAATATAGCCGGTATTGTGTTGTATGGCAGGACCTGAAGACTTTCGACATCGGTGGCGCTTGAAAAATACATGACTCCACCATCACTTTCGCTGTTGATGATTGAAGTGTATGAACCTGCCTGTATTCTGATGTCGCCAATATGGTTTGCATCTACAAAGATACCGCCGGGAGAGCTAGTGTGGATTTCCTCAAATGAGCATTGCTGTAATAAGATATCCTGAATATCATGACGAGCTAAAAAATAAAAAATGCCCCGGTTGCACCTTGCATACTCCGAATTTTTAATTTCAATCGTGGTAGTACCATTCTGCTGGTCGCTGCGATCTTCAAAATGAATAACCCGGTTATATTTATTGACAATCGTTTCATTGAAATTGATATCTGTGATCGTATCATTATAAAATCTGATGTTTTCAGGCAATCTGTATGCAGAATAATAAATATAGCTTTCTGTTTCAGTAACATCCGGATTACCCATCACGGTATTATTAACCGACTCAAATTCACTGATGTCATGTATTCCTTCTGAGTAGAAATAAATACACCCGCCATATTCTGAAGCTCTGTTACCGGTAAAGGTGTTATTATAAAATCCTGAAAAATTTAAATCACCGTTAAATGAAACTGCCAGACAACCTCCATGAAGCGAGGATGATTCGTCAATGAAGGAGGAATTTTTTATTTCTATTGAGTCAAATTGATTGAGTATATTGATAAATATAGATCCCCCCTTTTTAATAGCATTATTATGACTGAATTGGGTTTCACTGATCTTGAACAGGCCATTTTCTCCGACATTCTGAAAAAAGATGGCCCCACCATTTCCGCTTTTATCATCATCAGGTTCGAAGATGCTTGAATTACTTGTAAATACGTCATTTTCGGAGGTAAAACGGTTCGAATTAATGTAAGCCATTCCGGACTTGTAACCTTGATTACCGGTGAATTCGTTGGATGAAAAAAGTATCTCATAGCTCTTGTCAACATAAATTCCTCCGGATAAGGCACCTGGATTTCCACAACTCTCAATGGTATTATCCAAGAAATTTAAAGTGAAATCTTCATTGTTTTCAGTAATTAAAACTGTTGTACCATCGGGATGACCTTTATTGATATTGTTAAAACTATTCTGGACAATACGGACATTTTCAATCAGATAATTACCGGAAATAATAATGCTGCTGTTGGACTGTTCTATACCGTTATTGTCGAAAACATTATTTTCAATGTTAACCGTCATTAATGCGACACGGTTATCTTCGATGATGATGGCATTTTGATATATAGACGAAAATGTGTTAGTCAGGACATTGAAACTATTTACAACCTGGTTGGTAGATAGATTTACTGCCCAGTAGCCAGTTATATTATCAAAGTAACAGTTCTGAATGAGGTGGACTGGAGAGTTGGTGCTGAGGGTGATAGCCATCTCACATTCCTGGAATGTGCAGTTTTCAATTGTTTCAATTATATGCTGATTAACTTTAATAGCCCCAAATTTTGTATTACCAGGCCTGTTGTGAACGTTTTCAAAACGACAAAATCTGATATCAGATTGATCTGGATTTAATGCACTTTCGGTATCAAATGAAATTCCATACCAATAAGTGAGCGGATTTTTGCCAATGAATATAATAGAATCCGTACTTGTACCAATTGACTGAAGAGAACCAAACACATTCAGATAATAATTTCCTTGAAAAATGACTTCTACCCCCGGATCTATTATTAATGCGCTATCTGTTGGAAGTGTGATATTGCCTTGGATGTAATAAGGTGAATTGCCGGCTGTCCAGTGACCAAAAACATCACCTCCCGGTATTTCTGTTCCTTCTTGAGCTTTAATATCAATAGTAAAAATTATAATCAATAAAAATGATAGAGTGTACCAAACGAATTTTTTCATAGTTATTCGACATTGAAAATTTTAAATTGTAATCATTAAAATTTATGTAATTTTTAAAGTCACATTATTCGTCATAACCTTCACATGGTTGCTGATTCAGGATGATTTAAATAAGATTTTCTTTATAAATCTTGAGTTATGTAAGATATAAAAAAATTACATATCATTCTTAATAATGCAAATTTATTCATTTAAAACGAATATTAACGTTTTATTGTCAACAAGTAGTTCTTTTAAACCCACATTATAACCTCATTAATGTGTAATTTCATCCGGTATAAAGGTTACTTAGCCAAGTAGCAAAATCAACTACAGTTTTTATTTTTACCGCATTATGTAAATCATTGAGGCATGGCGCAACGCAGGAGGAAACCGGTAACCAGGGCCAGGAGGAAGCCTGCCAGGTCTGCAGGCCGGAGATCAGGCCGGAAAAAAAGCCGGAAAAATGAAATCAGGCTTTTTTTTACCGTTCTGGTTTTGAGTTTAATTGCTATATGGATATGGAAACCTAAGTTCTATGTATCGTCATCCGATTTTATCAGACAAACATATAATAATCTCACCGACAAACGGGATTCAAGGGGCGTACCCGTAGTTCCTCCGGTTGTCATGCGAACCCACAATAACTATGCAGCGGACATTGACAAACTAGCAGCCCAGTTTAATCTTTCTCCCGAATATCTGAAGTCGCCGATCATCCTGGAATGTTCGGGTCAGAAAGATGTGAAACCAAGGTACGAAAAGCATATTTACCGGTACCTGTCAAACGTCAGGGAAAAGAAGCTTAACAAGTTTGAGAATATCACTTATTCACATTTGCAGGATGCCACGGATGAAGCCCTGAAGAACATGGCCCGCTCATGGGGACCCTTCCAGATCATGGGCTATAAATGCATTTTACTGGACATATAATTAAAGGATCTGCGTGGCGAAAATGCCCTCTACTGGGGTGTGAAATGGATTGATATGACCTATGGTGATTACATCCGGAAGGGACGCTACAAGGACGCTTTTCATATACATAATACCGGCGACACCTACCCGGTTGCCGGCCCGCCGAAGACCTATGATCCGAAATATGTTGAGAATGGTTTAATGTATATGAAATACTTTTCGGCTTATCGTCCGGAGATTGGCCCTATTTGATCAGGTTCTGAAATTCGGGACTTTGTTTAAGATTTATGAACTCCTTATCATTCGCGGCCACTTCTTTAAATGAGGAATCACCGCTGCAGGCTTTGCCAAGGTTTTCAAGAAGCGCAGAGGTGTTGCCTTTTCTTGCAGCCATAACAGCCGTGAGGTAATACTTTTCAGCACTCTCACCGGCACATGACAGCATATCCTGTGCTTTACCAGTATCATTCATCATAAGCCAGGCAAGGGCGGCATTATAAGCACAGGTTACACCATCGAATAATATGACAGCTTCCTTATATTGCTCTTTGGCAAGGGCAATGATCCCCGTATTATAGCTTACATCGATACCTTCTTTGACGGCCTTGGTAAAATACACCGAAGCTTTTTCAGTATCCTGGTTTCTTAAAGCAGCAACACCCATGTTATTCAGAATCGTACCATTATCGGGGAAGAGGATGAGAGCTTTGTTGAGGTAAATAACTGCCCTATCAGTCAGGCCTTTGGTCAGATAACAACAACCAACATTGTTGAAGGCTTCCCATTCATTCGTAAAATGGTATGCTGCATATTCATATAAAGATAACTTTGCACTGTCGTCACCAATAATTGTAGCAGCATACATCAGCTCTTTGTAGGATAATTTTCCGGGATCGGCGGTGGCCAGATGCAGGATCTCCTGATCAGATCTTTCAGGCTGATAGCAGGTGACGATTATACTTACCCTCCTGAGCTGCGGCAGCACTTTTTCATCCAACTCTTTGTAAACCGCAGTCATGCACCTGATCTCTTCTTCCCTTTTAATCAGATCGGACTGAGTGCGGATGATGTTTTCAATGGTGACTTTTTCTTTGATGTTGAAGACTTCGAGCGATGTGATCAAACCATCCCAGTCTTCACCTTTTGCCTGAAGATCAAATAGAATGTCATCCTGGGTCCTTCGTAGTGCGATCATCGACTTATCTTCTTCAGCCAGTTTTTTGAGAAGCCCCAGAATGTACTGCCTGGCAGCTTCGGCCCTTTGTGCTGAAAGCCTTTCATTTGCTGTGGTCGAACCTTCCGGCGATGTATAGGCTCTGATATCTATGGTTTTAATTTTCCATCCTCTCTTCAGGAAATCAGTGAATTCCGTGATTTTATCTCTGGTCACCGGATTCTGGTTCAACGGCAGATTAAAATCGAGATCAGTGCGGTTTACTGTAAAAAATAAAATGAGCTCTTTGCTGATGACATTTCCTTTTTTGTAGTCAGGATTGGCCATGATTATCTTCTCGGTGTGGAGGATCCTTTTTGTCGGAATAAATGAGCCATCAGCCAGTTTAGCTTTATCAATCCCGATGTATTTTGATGATTGAGGGTTTCCCTGACCATCCGACAGATATGGAAGTAACACGGATGAGGCCAGAAAGATAATGATGAGCATGTTTGTTTTCCTGTGCATAGTTGAATTAATTACAAGTGATGTTGAGCAGTCATGCCATGTTTTGCAACGAGGTCCCATAAGACAATGCCGGCGCTGACGGCGATATTGAGAGAATGTTTAGTGCCAAATTGCGGAATCTCGATGCATCCATGGGCTAAAGATAGGACATTGTCCTGCACGCCGGTTATCTCATTCCCAAAAATAATTGCCAGGGGTTTACCGGAGTCGGGTTGAAACTCCCTCAGTGCGATGCTTTCATCGGTTTGCTCTATGGCATAGATCGCATAGCCTCTGGATTTGAGGGCGGCAACCGAATCGACTGCTGTGGCGAAATAGGTCCAGTCGACTGAATCAGTGGCGCCCAGCGCGGTTTTATTGATTTCTTTGTTGGGTGGTGTGGCGGTGATGCCGCATAAATGGATGCACTCAATCCTGAATGCATCGGCTGTCCGGAATATGGAGCCCACATTATACATGCTCCGGATGTTATCGAGGACAATGATGATGGGTATCTTGGGTGCTTTTTTGAAATCATCCACCGACAATCTGTTCAGATCAATATTTTGGAGTTTTTTCATGTATCTGATTTACATCTGAAAGGGCAAAAATAGATAAAATTGCTCTGTTATTAATTATTGAAAAAACGACTTTATCACCAGACATTATTATAATTAAATTTGAGCGGTTTAACACACATCGGGAGCATGTTGGAAAAGGAAAGCCACGATACATCCGTCACGCCATTGATGCGCCAGTATAATGCCATCAAAGCCAAATACCCTGATGCTCTTCTGCTTTTCAGGGTAGGGGACTTTTATGAAACATTTGGTGAGGATGCCATCCGTACGTCGAACATCCTTGGCATTGTCCTCACGCGGCGTGCCAATGGCTCGGCTACTTTTATCGAACTGGCAGGTTTCCCTTATCATGCACTGGATACCTACTTGCCTAAACTGGTTAAAGCAGGTCTCAGAGTCGCCATCTGCGACCAACTCGAAGATCCTAAACTGACAAAAAAGCTCGTCAGGCGTGGTATTACGGAACTGGTCACCCCCGGTGTTTCATACAACGACCGGATTCTGGAAACAAAAGAGAACAATTTCCTGGCAGGGATTCACCAGGGACCAAAAATTACAGGGATATCATTCCTGGATGTGTCAACAGGTGAATTTTATATCGCACAGGGGGCTGTTGACTACATTGATATCCTCCTCCAGACTTTTAAACCCAGTGAAGTCCTTGTCCAGAAAAACAGGCAGGTGGAATTTGCTGAGCATTTTGGTGACAGGTACTATATTAATACCTTCGATGACTGGGTGTTCACCATTGATTTTGCCCAGGATATACTGCTGAAACATTTCGGCACCACGTCGCTGAAAGGGTTTGGCGTGGATGACCTGGAATATGGCATTATCGCTGCCGGCGCTGCAATGCATTACCTTGCCGAAACACAGCACGATAAGGTGCAGCATATCTGCAAAATATCGCGAATAGAAGAAGATAAGTATGTGTGGCTCGATAAATTCACTGTAAGAAATCTCGAGCTACTGAGTTCTCCAAATGAAAACGCCACAACGCTTATTCAGGTCATTGACCAGACCATATCACCTATGGGATCGCGGATGCTGAAAAAATGGATTGTTCTTCCTCTTAAAGAGAAACAACCTATAGGAGAACGCCATGATATTGTGGAATACATTATCGGGACTCCGGAATTTGGGGATGTCCTGCGACAGAATATCAAAGTGATCAGCGACCTGGAGCGTTTGATATCCAAAGTGGCCATGGCACGTATCAGCCCCAGGGAAGTCATTCAGCTAAAAAGGGCACTGAAAGCCATAGCCCCGATAAAACAGGCATGTGCCGGTGCAAAGGAGGATGCACTGCAAAGGATTGGTGAGCAGTTGAATCCCTGTTTTCTGATGATTGACCGTATTGAAAAGGAGGTCAATCCCGACCCTCCGGCATTAGTCACCAAGGGTCAGGTTATCAGGGACGGGATCTCACCTGAGTTGGATGAGCTCAGGAAACTGGCTTATGAAGGTAAGGACTACCTGATAAGGATACAACAGCGCGAGATTGAACGGACAGGCATATCTTCTTTAAAGATAGGCTTCAACAATGTCTTTGGCTACTACCTGGAAGTCACAAATGCCCACAAGGAGAAGGTGCCACAGGAATGGATACGAAAGCAAACACTGGTCAATTCAGAAAGGTACATCACAGAGGAACTGAGGGAGTATGAAGAAAAGATCCTTGGCGCAGAAGAAAAAATACTGGCACTGGAGGTGAAACTTTATGATGAGTTGATATTTGGCTTGTCGGAGTATATTGAACCTGTGCAGCTTAATGCCAAACTTATTGCCCGCCTTGATTGCCTGCTCTCTTTTGCCGTATCTGCCCAGAGATATAATTATGTCAGACCGGAAATCAATGATACCAACGTCATTGATATTAAAGACGGCCGGCATCCGGTCATTGAGCAGCAGTTGCCCTTAGGTGAAAGATATATCCCCAACGATGTTTACCTCGACACAGAGCAGCAGCAGATCATCATCATCACCGGGCCGAATATGTCGGGAAAGTCGGCTTTGTTACGTCAAACAGCGCTGATCGTACTCATGGCCCAGATGGGGGCTTTTGTCCCGGCCAGCTCTGCCAAAATCGGTATCGTTGATAAGATTTTTACCCGTGTTGGTGCATCCGATAATATATCATCCGGTGAATCGACATTCATGGTCGAGATGAATGAGACAGCCAGTATTCTCAATAATGTTTCCAACCGCAGCCTTATTCTTCTCGATGAGATTGGCCGCGGCACCAGCACATATGACGGGATATCGATAGCCTGGGCCATAGCGGAGTATCTTCATGAACATCCGCTTTTCCGGCCCAAAATCCTTTTCGCCACGCACTACCATGAGCTAAATGAGATGGCTGCCTCATTTAAGAGGATACAGAACTACCATATTTCTGTCAAAGAGATCAACAACCAGGTCATTTTCATACGCAAGCTGCAGCCGGGTGGCAGTGAGCACAGCTTTGGCATTCATGTTGCCAGGATGGCCGGCATGCCCCATACTGTGCTGGAAAGGGCTGGAGAGATGTTGCATATCCTGGAAAAGACGCATAGCGGGGAGGAGATTGGGAGGCAGTCGGCGGTCGGCAGTCGGCAGTTGGCAGTTGGCAGTGAGCAAGCGGAGGGAGGAGGTTATCAACTAAGTTTTATACAATTGAATGATCCGTTGCTGGAGCGGATAAGGGATGACATCCTGAGTACCAATATTAACACCCTTACACCTGTTGAGGCATTGATGAAGCTGAATGAGATCAAGAAGATGCTGGGGAAATAGTCGGTAGTCGGCAGTTGGCAGTCGGCAGTCACCAGTCGGCAGTCGGCAGTCGCCAGTCAGCAGTCACCAATCGGCAGTCGCCAGTCAGCAGTCGGCAGTTTTTAAACACCAGTCATCAATCGACTGTCGACTTCTTAAGCCCGACTCTTATGATTTGATCTGATATTTTTCAGGATGCTGGATCATATAATTTAGCATCCTGCCTATTTCATGGGACCTTTCAATCAGTGCATTATATTCAATGACTGATATAAATTTACATGCAAGGGCAAAATCTAACCAAATCTGGGTCTCAGTGTTTTCTATATCTGCATCTGAGATTTTACTGATAAAATATGGTATATATTGCCGTTTTCGATAAGCTTCACCAATATTAGAACAGATCGATCTTGTGGATCGTCGTATCTGATCGCAAAGTGAATATTTTTCTTCATTTGGAAATGAAGAACTCAACCGATAAATATCCATAGCAAGAGCAAAAGCTTTCTTGTAGACAATTAACTCTTTGAACCCCGTTTTCATTTGTACCTTGCTTTGTTTATTTATCCTTGTTTTATCTAATTGTTACCCTTTTCTTACTCAAAATCTATAATAATATTTACAAGCGAGTAAAAAGTCAGCAGTCCTTAGTCGACTGGTGACTGGCGACTGCCGACTGCCGACTGCCGATTGGCGACTGGCGACTGGCGACTGCCGACTGCCGACTGCAGACTTGATCCAGATTCGAAAAAAATAAAAATTTCTTTCATAAAGTCGAAAAAATACTAAATTTGCATTCCAAAATTGCGGAAGTAGCTCAGTTGGTAGAGCATAACCTTGCCAAGGTTAGGGTCGCGAGTTCGAGTCTCGTCTTCCGCTCCAGAAGAGAAATCATCGATTCGGTATCCGGAAAATGGATGCCGATTTTTTTTACTGAAATATTTTAGACTTGGAATCGACAAAGAAATATGGGATATCGGATGCTATTTTTTAGAATTCTTACTATTTTTGTTGTTGTGAACCAATAATGATTGTCGATTGTCGATTGTCGATGTTCGATTTCGGTATTAAAATACCGTCCACACCCACACCACACACCCACACCCACACCCATGTAGCCCGGGTGGTGGAATGGTAGACACGAAGGACTTAAAATCCTTTGGCCATGGCGGCCGTGCGGGTTCAAGTCCCGCTCCGGGTACAGAAAAACCCACTTAATTGTTTGTTATTAAGTGGGTTTTATATTTGTAAGATACAAATAGGATACAAAATGTATGCTTCAATCTTTGATTAACTGTAAAATTAACTGTAGAATCAAGTAAAAGTTTATTGCTAATAAGATAAAGAATAATGATAATAATAATATAAAGATACCTCTGCTAATAACATTAGCAAATGGAATAATGAAAATTGAACCTAAAATAATGGTAACCGTATAGATTAATACTATCCGGGTTTTACTCATTAATGCTTTTTCAGAAATATATAGCATCTTATATTCCTGATAATAGTTATTAAATTTTTGAATATCCTTCTCTTTTACATCTGGACTCTCTTTATAAACTTTTAAAGATTCTTCCATACTTCTAAGTAGTTGAAAATAATTTCTGGAAATCATGTTTTTTTTCAAGTCGCCAATTTTTGAAGCAGGGAAAGAGACTCGAGTCTTTATTAGATTATCGGTTTCATCATAAAAATTTTGGGCTAAACCAGATAGTCTGTTTCTAAATAATGGTATTTTAAAAATTGCAAATGCCCCTAATAATGCCAATATTCCGGCTAAGACTTGTGCAATTGTGCTAAATGTATAATAAATAGAATTTTCCATTCATGAATAATTAACCATAAAAAGTTCATATAAAGGTAAATTAATTGTATGTCTTCTGCATAATCTGGACAAGCCTTAAATTTACTCCTAAAGTAGTCCACTTTTGGTTGAATATTTACAAGCCTAAACTACCAGTCCCTCCCTTAATCTCCTCCATTAGCTCATTTACTACTTTATCGGATATTAATTCTTTCATATTTTTTACTTCTGTAATGCAAGTTTTATAGAAGTTCGCATTATTGGCAAAATCCGCTTATGGCATCAGAAGCTCTTTTATCTCCTAATTCTTTAGCTTTTCTAAAGTCTATACATCCGCCATCTTTATCATCTAAAAATATTTTACTGGCACCTCTGAAATAATAAGCCTCTGCGTAATTTGGCTTAATCTCGATTGCCTTGCTAAAATCTTCTATGGCTCCTCTGTTGTCATCTATAATTCCCTTATCGACTCCTCTATTATAATAAGCCTCTGCGTTCTGTGGATTAATCTCAATAGCCTTGCTGTAGTCAGCAATAGCTCCGCTCCAGTCTCTTAATTTCTCTTTAGCGAGTGCCCTTTTAAAATAATCATTTTCTGGTTGGTTGCAACTTATTGAAATAATCAAAAAGCTAAAAATTAAAATAATTGTAGTTTTCATTTTTGATTGATTTAATGGTTTATCATCTGTTATTTTGGTTTGACTACCCCTCAGTAAATCGTTTACTATTCGCAAGAAATTAAATGTACCTTAGGGCATGGAATACCCCGCAGGCTATCGCGGAAATATACGGAATACCAAGTCAGACAATCATCGATATTATTGAAAAGTTTGCCGGGAAAATCATGAGTCCAGACAAATATAATTCAAATAAGAAGTCTAATAAATGTAAATTATTCGTATATTGGGGTATCTTGAACATTAATGTAAATATTAGATTATTAAGTAAGTTTTGATATATGTCCGGCGAATATTATCTGCTCATATTTTTGAATAAAAACTTAAAAGTATTAAAAATATACAACTTTACTTTCGGTAGTGAAATATCATTTTAATTAAATGAAAAATATTTTTACGCTTTGTTTAACAATAATCATCATTGGATGTGAATGTGATGAACCTGTTCCTGATCCCATCTCGACTAATTGTGATTGTTTACCAACATCAACAACTAATCAAATTATTAAACATACTCATTTTACACTTTCCTATTCAGAAATGGATGAACAGGCTGAATGGGTTGCATATAAATTGACGAAAGATATGGTTCAAGGAAGTTTATCAATTAATGATGATTTTAAAAGCGATCCCTTAGTGCTAACTGGCTCAGCATCCCCAAACGATTATACATATTCCGGATATGATAGAGGACATCTTGCCCCTGCAGCCGATATGAATTTTTCACAGATTGCTCTGTTAGAAAGTTATTACATGAGTAATATATCTCCCCAATTACCATCATTTAACGGAGGAATCTGGAAATTACTTGAAGGACAAGTAAGACAATGGGCTGTAGAAAATGAAGAATTATGTATTGTGACAGCGGGAATCTTAGATTCGATAATTGGGAAAATTGGTATAAATGAAGTAACTGTCCCAGGATACTTCTATAAAATAATCCTTGATTATAAAGAACCTGACATTAAAGCAATTGCCTTTATGTTACCAAACGAAAAAGGAACAATGCTATTAAGTGAATATGCTGTATCAATTGATTCTGTGGAACAATTAACTGGAATTGATTTTTTCCCAGACTTACCGAATAGTATTGAAATAGGCCTGGAAAGCCATATTGAGATAGACAAATGGGCATTTGAACCAAGGACTCCATAATCTAAAAGCCAAAGTAATGGTCAAGATAACAGGGAGCCACAATTCCAACTTATCACTCAATTATATTCCCCTTGTATATTCTTTTCGTTTGTTGGTTTTTCTGGTCTTCCTGCCATACTGGGTCTATGTATTTTGGACGAATTTTTATGTTTCTGTGGCTGCGATGAAATAATCTATTTCCGCACAAATGCAAATAGCCCTGTACGCTTCCCGTTATTAGGAACGGTTGAAGTTTGATTCAAAATTTTTCTTCAGACCAAACATGTAGACTATTAAATGCTACATTTGTCGCAAGGATGAAGACATTCTGGTATTTTAACCGTTCATACTGGTACTGTGTGTAGTAGTAAATTTTTTTTCGGTGGATTAAACGTTCTTCGTCTGTTTTTATCTAATAGGTCAATCTCGACTTAAATTTCTTTATTATGAAAAATCTTCACACTTTTTCCGCAAGTACAGTAAAGATAATCCTTTGCGCATTCATCATATGGATGGCAGTCGGTGCTTTTAAAGTCAGTGCCCAGAACCCATGTGTGCCGCAAAATCTGACAGCTTCTGAGATCACAGCGCATTCGGCAGTTCTTTCATGGGAAGGAACAGAATGTCCTGTATGGGTCAGATACAGCCCGATAGGTGATACTAATTATCAATATAAGTTTGCACACAATCAATACAAATTTTTGCATCAGTTGATATCCAATACTGAATATGAATGGGCGTTGAATGTTTTCTGCGATGGGGAGTGGACAGGATACAATACCAGTTCAACATTCATGACCCTCATCGATACCGTAAGTTGTGAACCAACTAACCTGGCTGCTTCCGACATCACAGCCCACTCAGCTGTTCTTTCCTGGGAAGGAACCGAAGGTATTGCATGGGTCAGATACAGCCCTGTAGGTGATACGAATTATGTGTATAAGTTTGCACACAATCAACACAAATTTTTACATCAGTTGATATCCAATACTGAATATGAATGGGCGTTGAATGTTTTCTGCGATGGGGAGTGGTCAGGATACAATACCAGTTCAACATTCATGACCCTCATCGATACCGTAAGTTGTGAACCAACTAACCTGGCTGCTTCCGACATCACAGCCCACTCAGCTGTTCTTTCCTGGGAAGGAACCGAAGGTGTTGCATGGGTCAGATACAGCCCTGTAGGTGATACGAATTATCTGTATAAGTTTGCACATAATCAGCATGCATTTTTACATGCACTTGCTGCAGAAACCGAATATGAATGGTCAGTGAACCTCTTCTGCGATGGCGAGTGGACGGGATACAATGCCAGCGCGACATTTGTCACCCTGCCCGATACCACATCGCAGGAATGTATTCCTTATGATCTGCTGGCTTCGAATATTACTGAGAATTCTGCCGAGCTTATATGGTCAGGAGGTGGCATGATGACGTGGGTGAGATATGCCCCTGAAGGCGATACCAATTATACTTATCAGTTGACCTTTACTAATTCGGCTTTTGTGGAAGAGCTTCAACCCGGTACAACGTATCTTTGGGAGCTGAATACAAAGTGTGGAATGGGTTGCTGGAATTGGACCGGCTACATTGTATCATCGGTATTTACCACGGCCGGAGATACTGTTGGTGGCAATCTGACTGGTATATATAACAGGAACGACCAGATTATCGGCCAGGTAAATCTTTACCCAAATCCGGGAATTGACCATGTTCACCTCACATTTATTTCATCGCTGTCAGGAATATGCACCATTTCGGTTATGGACCTGACCGGACGGACACTCCTGACCATCGAAAGAGATGTTGTTGAAGGGAATAATGATATTCTTATTGATGGATCCCAGTTTGTTAAAGGAACCTACCTGCTGAATCTGAGACTAGGAACCTCACAGAAATGGATGAAGTGGATTAAGAACTAAATGATACAAAATGAGGCCGTATCAAAAGGATTGAAAATTGTTTTCTGACTTTGTGCTACTTTGTGTCTTCTTTGTGAACCTCTGTGTTAAAATTAATTAGATTAACCACAGAGGAACACAGAGGAATTCAGAGAGGAACACGGAGGACTTTTGAGACAGCCTCATCTTCTATTCTTTTTTCTTATATTCTGATAATCAATATAATACAGGATTTTAACTGAAAAGCTGTTTGTAGCAGGCGATGACAGAGTGTTGCTTAGATTCTCGAAATAAGCATGAGTGATTTCTGCACTCTCACTTGTATTTATGGCATTTTTCCAGACCACCGACAATTCACTTCCGGGCGCAAATTGCCATATATACGACATGTCGATGGTGAAGGCATTAAAAGCAAAATCTTCATCCACGGTAAAATCATTTATTAAGAGATGCCCATCCTTTTGCAGGTCATAGTACCTGTCATATTCTCCCCAAATCCAGTAATGCCTTAAGCGAAACAGCAACGAGGATGTGCTGGTGAATATATATCGTGCCGAAATGGCATTGGTAATCGTTGTAATATCCCTTCGCCCGAAAATAATGACCTCATTACCGGTTGCAGAAATACTGTCGGTTACATAGCCTTTATTATTATTATCTTTTGCAATTGCTATCTCCATGGTCACGAAAAACTTGTCATTAAAGCGGAGGCGGGGTTCAAGTGAGGCCGAATAACCTCTCTCATGGTCTTCTGTAGCTACATAATATGAAGCCCTCACATCGGTGATAAACCGTTTCCTGTAATCCGGCGAAAGAAAAATCGTAAAAGAATAAACCGGAGGAATTGCATAGTACCATCCATCAACGCGGGGTTCATAATAGTCATGCTCATCGATGGGGCGATAATAGGCATTCAGCATCACAAACAGGTAATTCCTGAAAGTGGAAATTGATTGCAATTCCATTCCGAAATCTGCGTATTTCCCCGGAGTATATAGCGAGGTGTAATTGATAGTGAAGGAATTTTGCCATTCCATCATCCGCCAGAAGGGATCGTATATATTATAACTGATCCTGATCTCATTATTAATGAAATTATTTTTGGGTAGAAAACCCATATCATTTGGATCGTACGTGTTGGTGATGAGTTCATGGCTCAGATTGAATGTGAAATTCCCGCTGATTTTACCAGCCTCTATTTTATAGCTGTATCCCATTTCAGGCTTTTGAGTTTTGCTATATTTCTGACTTACAATGAATTCACCACCTATACCATACGTATTATTTTTGTTGATAATACGGAAGTCAGTGCCGGTCACATTTACCGAGAACTTATCATGGGGTTTATAGACATTGGTATTAAAAAGACTGACATACGAATTATTTTTCAATGATTGTTCAGCGATAACCATATTATAGTTTGTAAATGGTTCGGTAAGGATTTTTCTGACATTACCCGACAGGGTGTCCATCACCTTTGCATAAGTATTTGCCGTCATGGCATTAAAGAATCCGGTGGCAAATCCTTTCCTGTTCTTACCGGTTATCTTGGTGGCATTAATGAGTTGTGTTTCTTCGGGTTTGGTGACCACCTTCTCATTTATTTCCAAGCTATCCGCAACATTATCATTGCCGGAGGGCTTGTCACCGATGCGCCGTGAATAAAAGACATCCCCTTTATCAAACAGTTCAGTGCCTTCCATAAAGAAAGGACGTTTTTCCCCGTAATAAACCTCAAATGGCGTGAGGTTGTATACAAGTTCGTCGGATTCGACCTGACCAAAATCAGGTATCAAGATCATATCAAGTGTATAACTATCATTGATGCCATATTTTATATCCATTCCTCCTTTATAGGAGTATCCCCATCCTGCATGTTGGGGATCCCTGGTCAGGTATCCTGAAACATAAGGTATCATGGCCAGCCTGACAGGAGGGTCTATGTCGTTAATGCCATAAAGTTCACCTGCCTGGGTATTAATTCCGGCAACTTTTTTGTCGACGGGATTCCAGGATGATGTCTCCCTGTAACGCCGGATGTTTCGAAAGATATTCACCCCCCAGGGCTTGTCATCACTATTTTTTGGAAAACGCAGTGCGGAATAGGGTATCTTCAATTCTACAAACCACCCCTCGGCGGTGATCTTCACTGCACTCATCCAAACCGCATCCCAGCTTTCGTCATCTTCCTCACCTAAATTCTTCACATCCAATTGCACTCCAGATGGTGTGACAGCAAAGCCATACGATACCAAAGCGTCATTAAAGGGATCGATGCGTATACCGAACCAGTCGGAATTATTGATCTCATCCCTCACGCTCATCTCTTTTAATATACTGTCGGGGGCGGTATCATAAAGTTTTGCTCCGACATACAGGGCCATATTATCATAGACGAAACGGACTTCGGAAAGCTGTGAGGCGGGTTGGCCAAAGTAGGGTTCTGTTTGCAGGAAACCGGTGGCAGCAGGCACCTCCACCCATACCGGATCATCCAGAACTCCATCGATCACAGGAGGTTCTGATACCCTTATGGCATAAACTTTCTTTGTCGTGTCCTGTGCTGTGCCATAAAAGCCTATAGATGTGACGAGAAGCAAAACCAGAATGATGACAAATCCCCGCATATTTTTCAAAATCCTTTCTCTTTACTGTCGGGAGGAATAATTATCCGGTCAAAGGCATCAATATATGAACCTGGCGTGGCATTAAATATCCTTACACTCAGAGTTTCGGCATAATATTTAAGATTAAAATAGCCCCGGAAAGTATAAATAAATTTAATTAACACTTCATGGAGTCGTCGTTCTCCTTTTCCCAATTTGTGCATGGGTTTAGGTTCTGAAATCTCTTCATCATAAAAGTGTTTCTGATTGACCAACACGCGGTTATTTTCATCAACACTAATTTCGGGTAGCCAGGAGTGGTCAGCGCCAAGGAGGTAAATTTCCTTGTAGCCTATGTTCAATGCAAGCAGTATGGTTGGAATCAGGACGTTATGGGGTCGTGGCATACCGAGATTCATCCGGTAAAACAGGTGGTTGGCCTTTCGTAAACCATCCACGGGAGTAGTATTGAAATAAACAACAGTGATATTCTTGTTTTTTGAAATTTCATTTTTCCAATAAGAAGATTTTTTTGCATGGTGAGGAATAAAAAAAGTCATTTTCCATGTAGTTTGCTGGCCTATTGTATCATATAAGAATTGATTATTTTGCCTGATCTGCTCAGGGACATTTTCCATGTAGCTCTCAGGAGCAGAATTAATATAATAAACCGGCTTCAGTTCCAGATAATATTTGGTGAGGGGAAATGATTTTACACAGAACAAATCCTTATCCTGTAGAAATTTCTTGTTTCCGGTAATACTATCATTCAGGGAATGCCCATTTCCTAATATCACACAACAGTCGTGTGGCCGTTGCACCTTTTTGATATCGGTGAAAAATTTTGAAAGTAATGCAACTTTTAAAAAGCTGATGATGGATTTGATCAGATCGAAGAGAAGTGTTTGTAAAGTGGCAAGTTTCATAGATAATTAGATATCTACCTAAAGGATACAATTTGATGGAGATGAACGTAAGCAAAATTAAGTGATTTTAACTGTTATAAAACAAATCCAAGCGTATAGATTTTTTGAGATTCATCGCAAAGATGCGTACTTTTTTTATTCTTTAACCACAATAGTCACAATAGGACAGATTAATAAGTTCTAATTTAAAATAACATCCAAATTCTATTATGTTCTGATGTGCCTGGTGTGGTTGATACACTCAAAATACCCAGGTACTGATTATTGCGTTATATTTGATCTTTTTTTAATAGTGGCCATTTAAGATGCAATATCTTTTATATTATGTCGGAAATCAATGACAAACGGTTTCTTGAAAAGGTCAGACAAAAGGCTGGTAAGGATATATTGACGTACGGCCTGATCACTGAGAATGACAGGATACTGGTGGGCGTATCGGGTGGAAAGGATTCATTGGCTCTTTTGGATATCCTCTCTTTCCGGCGGAAATTTCTGCCTGTACATTTTGATTTATTCGCTGTACATATCAGAATTCAAGGGATTCCGTATGAAACCGATTTGGAATACATTTCGGATTTATGTCAGGAACTCGATATACCCTTCTTTTCACAAGAAACCAGCATTGATTTGGAAATAAATCCAAAGAAACAACCTTGTTTTATTTGCTCCTGGACACGGCGCAAAGAACTATTTTATCTGGCTAAAGAGTTAACGTGTAACAAAGTGGCTTTGGGACATCACCTCGACGATATCATTGAAACATTATTGCTGAACATGATCTTCCATGGAGCCATTTCGACCATGCCTCCAAAACTACATTTGTTCAAGGGTAATATTGAGATTATCCGGCCTATGGCATTGGTTACGGATAAAGAGATGAGGCATTATGCAAAGATCAGAGGATACCGGTTACAGGAAAAGCCCTGTCCCTATTCTGAACTGACCCGCCGTGCTCAGATTCGCCATATCATTGAAGAGTTCGAAAAGATGAACAAATTGGCCAAAATCAATCTCTATAGATCAATGTCACGGATAGAAAAGGATTATTTACCGGAGAAATGACAAGGGGCTAAATGATTAATGATTGATGATTAATGATTTGGTTTTAAGTAGTGTTTTGTCACCTTTTTTAATGGCCAGCAGATAGATACCGGTTTGAAGAGTTGTGTTGATTTTAATCTTTTCACTGCCTGTGAAAGAGGTCTGGAAGATCAGGATTCCTTTCAGATCATATAAATACAAGGTGTGACATTCGGCAGGCGTCAGTCCGGTGCATTGAAAAACTGGGTTCTGATGAATAGAATTTTCAAGATAGCAGTTGCAGGCTTCGGGATGCAATTCACTTACCCCAAAAGAGTTTATTTTGTAAGTATATCTGAAACGCGAGTTATTATACCAGGATTCCTGATTCAGATCCCATTTTTGGGTTGTATTGTCAGTTCGGTACCCATCATTATCGTACATATAAAAACCCTGAAATTCATTGATCCAAAGTCCATTATTATTATCCCAGGTTTCACCAAGCCAATTTATGACCTGGTTTATATCATTATAAAAAAAATGGCGTAAGGTGCTGTTATCCCATTCTAAATGGGAATCATCCCAAATCCGTGTAAGAGCCTCAATTTGATTCCCTGCTGTATCATAGGTGAAACCGTTTATTCTATCGTTGATCCATTGCAGAGCCACCTGATTCCAGTTCTGGCTCAGGATGCTTGTCTGATTACCTACACTGTCATAGGTGTTCGTCTTGAGATTACTGTTTATCCAGTTTGAAGACGATGGATCCCATATCATGTAAAGGATTTCCGTGTCATAGTTCTGGATATCATAAGTGTACTGTGTCAGATCAGATGGCGACCACACATACATGAACGGATCCCACACTTCGCCGGTGATGCTGGTTATCTGACCTGAAGTATCATAAGAATAGGTTTGTTTTATGGAATTAACCCATGCCTCGACCATGCCCTCCCATGTCTGAAGTATCCATTCGGTGCGGTAACTATGGATATCATAAATGTAATTGTCCAGAGTTTGGTTGATCCAATCTTCGTTCAGTTCGTCCCAGTCCTGAGTCATTTCCAATACAAGTATATCACCCTCGTAGGTCAGAAGAACCTGAAAATAGTTCGTCCAAATAGATTTAGAGTCATCCCATATTTTTCTGATCCATTTTATCTCTTTCCACTCATCATCGTAATAATACAGATCGAGATACTTATTATCCCAGATGTTAGATAATGTATTCCATTTATAGGCCTGGGTTGTATCGGGTAATTTCTCAATGGGACTATAGGTGCGATTATTCACGGGCGACATTTCCCAGTCATTGGTCTGAGCATCAGTAACAATTAATTTGAAGAGTAAGATAATTGATACTGAAAGGATTCGCATACAGGTATGATTTTATTCGATAGGTCATAAAGTTAATCATTTTTCTATAAGGGTAATTCAAATCACGAATTCTAACCCCAGGTACGCATTATTGTGATGACCCTGATAATGGAGCTCCATGACAGGTAATTAGGAAATTTTTCTGAATTTTTATATGACCTTCTTGGTAAATTTCTCCTATAAATCCTTTCCAAGTTATAACGCCTTTGGTATGCGAGTTTCTCCTGCGAGCTTAGCCAAACGAATGATTGGCATTAACTCATGTCTGTGTTCTTAAAGTCCTTTTCAGGACATGTTGCGTTGG